>NZ_JBNGCO010000193.1:0-5069 GCF_049974805.1 Baaleninema sp. | reverse complement strand
CTCCCTGCGCTAAAGCGACAGGGCTTCCAAACGTATCGAGGTATTTTCCGTGAGTTTTTGTCACATCTTTGGCTTGTCTTTTGGTTGAGAACTGTCCAAAATTCACCGCGTCTCAACACCAGGTACGAAGTATCCGACCCGAAACTTGAGTCCCCAAACCCGGAGCATTGCTCGATCGAGACAGAATTTCCCGCTTCGAGAGGGTTTCAGAAGCATGGGGATCGAACAACAGCAACTCAGCCGATTCCCCAACTTGCAAACTGGGGGGCGTTTGATGCAAGCAGCGAGCGGGGTTCGCACTCATGGCTCGCCAGAGTTCTAACGGCGTCCACCGCCCGGACGTGACCAACTGATTCCACAACAGGACAAACGAATATTGTAACCCAATAGCGCCCCCTGGCGCTTCCGCAAAGGCTACCGTTTTTTCTTCATAGGTATAAGGAGCGCGATCGACCGCGATCGCATCGAGAACGCCCGATTTAACCCCTTCCACCAACGCCTCACGATCGCCGGGAGTTCCCAAAGGCGGGTCGAGGCGCAAATTCGTATCGTATTCCGCCAAATCCGTCGTATCCCAAATCAAATGCGTCCAAGGGGTGCTGGCGGTAACGGGAAGTCCCCGGCTTTTGGCCTCGGCGAGAATTTCCACACTGCGGGCTGTAGAAACCCGCATCACGTGAACGGGGGTCTCGAATTCCGCCACCTCCTCAAGGAGGGCGGTTAACGCCGCCGTTTCCGCCATCGCCGGAACGCCGGGAAGTCCCAACCGCAGCGAATCGACCCCTTCTCGGGCGACGCCATCTCCGGCCAAACGTCGATCGCAAGGATAAAACCCCAGCGGACGCCCCAAACCCTGACTGTATTCCAACACCCGACGCAAGAAAACCGGATTGGACAGGGGGGAACCGTCCGTAAAGCCGACGACCCCCGCCTCAGCCAAATCCGCTAACTCCGTCATGCGATCGCCCTCGAGGTTCCGCGTCAGCGCCCCCCACAACAGCAACTGCGGCGGATGGAACGCAGGATCGATCGACCCCAGTTTCCCCCAAAGCGATCGCAACTGCGCCACACCCGCCGGGTTGTCGATAGGAGGAACCGCCTTCGGAAGCAGCGTCACGCGGGTATAACCTCCCGCCACAGCCGATTTCGCCAAAGATTCCAGCGTGTCCCGTTCCTCGAATCCCGGTTCTCCCGTGCGACCGTACAAATCCACCAAACCGGGGCCGAGAATCAATCCCCGGCCGTCGATTTCCACCGCCTCCGTGGGGATCTCCTCCAAGCGATCGACCACCGCGCGAACCGTCCCGTTTTCCAACCAGACATCCGCCACGCGATCGCCATTCGAGACCGGATCGATCGTGCGAACCTGACGCAGCACTTCCTTAGCAGCCATTTCCCCCTCACTCAACACTCAACAACCCAGGTATCAACAACCCAGAACTTACAACGCGCCAGCGGCGGTTCGATCGAACAGTTCCCCACCTTCGTTCAAATGGCGAGTCACGTTCGACGTTTGCAGAACCGGTTCCCCCTCCGGGCCGTGGGGATAATCAATAACACTAACCGCCCCATTTCCTTGCTTGAAATTCCAGAAATGGTCTGGACCCAAATCGAACAGCGAAGCCAAAATCGCCTTATTAATCGCATCGTGGGCGACGACGATTCCCGTCAGGGGTCGATCGCTCTCCCCATAAGCCGTCACGATTTCGTCCCAAGCCAACTTCGCCCGGTCCCAAACCTGCTGTAAATTCTCCCCTTCCGGCATCTGCACCGTTTCCGGTTGCCTCTTCCAGCGTTCCAACAACTCCCCGTATTCCCCTTGAATCTCCGCTTCCAGCTTTCCTTCCCAGAGTCCGTGACCGATTTCCCGAAGATTCTCGTTCGTCACCAACGGAACCCCCGGATGATGTTCCAAAATCAACTCCGCCGTTTCCTTCGGGCGCAACATCGGACTCGTCACCGCAAAATCCAACTTCACCGACTTCAGCAACTCCGCCACCCGACGCCCCTGGGCGCGACCGTTTTCATTGAGAGGAACATCAATTTGACCCTGAAAGCGGGATTCCCGATTCCACTGAGTTTCCCCATGACGCACCAACAACAATCTCGGGCCGCGATGGGGCTTGCGGTAAGACGGAAACGGATCTTCACCAAGATGGCCGATTTGGTTCATCGACTCCATCTGAACCGTATCGTCCAACCCCCCCGCAAAGCGGAAAATCGTAATCCCGCAGTTGGACTGTTGAATCCCTTGATAGTCTTGCGGACCGACTCCCAAGGCCGTACTAATCAAACAGCGGTTAATGCCATTGTGGGCGACCACCGCCAGCGTTTGACCCGCATGTTTCGACAGCACAAACTCCCAAAACTGCTTCGCCTGTTCGTATAGCGACAAAACCGGAAAATGCTCTCGCGTTCCCCCGTCTTCCGTGGGAAGAACCATCTTAAACTCGTGAGGATGAGATTTCCAGAGGCGATAATCCTCCGGAAACGCTTCCATCACCTCATCCCGACTGCGATCCTCCCACAGCGGCAAATCCACCTCTCGCAGCAAATCAGACACCATCGGCGTCAGGCTTCCATCTTCAGAAAGCGCCTCACAGACCAGCCCCGCCGTTTGGGACGCCCGTTGCAGGGGACTGCAATAGACCGCATCAAACGAAATTCCAGCCAACGCGCGGCCAGTTTTACGGGCGGTTTCCCGTCCCAGGTCAGTTAAAACCGACTTGTCGCAGCGTCCTTGCATACGACCTTCAAGATTATAAGTACTTTGTCCGTGACGGATTAAAATGACAGTAGTAGCCAGGGGTCTATCCTCCTATAACGTTCGCCAGATCGACGTCTGCCCCGTAGGGTGCAGTGACGCGGGCAGAAAAATTATCGCATCCGGGGGGATGATGGGATGATGGGATAATGGGATGATGGGATGATGGGATGATGGGGTCAGATCCACAGCATCTCGAAGATGACGGGGATATAGAACGGTTCACGGTTCACGGTTCACTGTTACCCCGACTCGAAACCAGGTAACGACGCAGGAAACTTTCGAGGGATTCCATTTGAATGTCGAAGACGGATTCGAGGGTGTGGATTTCCTCGGAAGTGCAGAAGAATTCATTCGCCAGGAGGACGCGCAGAGTACCCAGAGAGCGTTGTAAATCTGGGTTGATGAATCCCAATCCCGCACGCACCCCGTCTAAGACTGACAGAGGAAGATTGAGAACGATGGGATCTTTGTTAAATACGCGGCTGAAGATGTTGGGGAGGTCTTCCCGTTGCAGAATTTCCGGTCCGCCGACGGCGAAAATGCGGTTTTTAGCGGCTTCGACTGTGGTAGAGTCGATGGCAATTTGAGCCAGGTCGTCGGTACTGACGATCGAAGTGCGGTTTTTCAAGTCGCCGAGGGCGAAGTAAATTCCCGTTTGTTGAAAGCGTTCCGCTAGGGGAAGCAGGTTCGAAGCAAATCCAGAAGGTCGTAAAATCGTGTAGGTCAGACCGCTCTTTTGCAGATAGTTTTCCACTTCCCGCTTCGCTTTGAACGTAGGAGAATCTTGATAGCCACGATCGACCCCTAAAACAGAAGTATAAACAAAGTGTTCCACCCCCGCTTCTTTTCCGCAATCGATGAGGTCGATATTAGCCCGGTAATCGAGATCCTGAGCCTTTCCCGACCCAGAACCGTGGGCGCTAATAATATAGCGCACATCGCGGCAAGCTTTGCGGATATCTCGTTCTTGGCGTAAATCGCCGATAAAAATCTCGGCGCCCCGTTGTTCGAGTTCGGCGTAATTAGAAGAAAGACGCACGAACCCACGCACCGGGAGGGATCGATCGCGCAGCAGTCGCACAATACGTTTACCGAGTCCGCCCGTGGCACCTGTGACGAGATACATAGTTGTTTTCCCTGGGTGTGAGTAGTTCTCAACTGCTATAGCAATATTAAATGATTCGCGGCAACATCCCATTTCGGTAAATAGCCGTCAAAATTCTGTCCTTCTCAGAAAGCCTCACCCTCGCGAGAATCGATCGCAAAACACCGCCACCAACGGCTCTCGCGACACCACCAACGACGGAAACGGTTGCTTGAGATAATCCCAACCTTCCACCAACGGAAACGCCGATTCCCCGTCCAAAAACACCCAAATCGCCCCCGCCGCCTGCAAAATCGGATAAACCGCCGCAATATCCCACACCTTCGGCGTCGCCTCCACCGCACCCAACGCCACACCACAACCCACCGTCAACAGATTGTACGTCGCCGCCCCCACCATACGAACCTTACAGGGAAACGGATGTCGCGCCCAGGCCAAGCTACGGGAACAAAAACTGAAAAGATGGTTTCCCGAAGGGTCATCAGAACTGACGCGAATCAGTGCGCCATTGAGATAAGCCCCCGTAGGAACCTCCAACCCCGTTTCCCCTGGATAAAAGCCGTGAAACCTCTGTTGAATGGGGGGAAAATGGACGAGACCGAAAACCGGCGTACCCCGATACAGCAACCCCAGAGAAATACCCCAAACCGGAATTCCTCGGGCGAAATTGGTGGTTCCGTCGATGGGGTCAATCACCCAACACCATTCCGTATCGGGAAACGTTTGACTGCTTTCCTCCGCGAGAATACCATGCTCGGGAAATTCCTGACGAATCGCCTCTCGCAGAGCCTTATCCGCCCAAACGTCGGATTTCGTAACGAGGCTACCGTCATTTTTCTCCTCTGGAGTGGCGCCACCGAAATCATCAAGGAGTTTCTCTCCGACTTGGTGGGTTAAGGTTTGGCTGAAATGGGTGATGTGATTCCAATTTACGGACATAGGGATGATGGGATGATGGGGTGATGGGATGATGGGATGATGGGTCGGTGGGGGGCGGTGCGTGACGCGGGAACGTCATTTGACCGTGGGAGGTGATAATTTTTGCCCCCGCGTCACAGCACCCTACGGTACAATATCTGGGTGTTGTTTGAACGACGGCTATGCCCAATTATCGACGAGATCGCACGCCGGGAGCCACGTTTTTTATCAAAAATTTTGGGTTTAAAACCCCGCCCTTCTAGGGCGGCTTGACCGTAA
>NZ_JBNGCO010000192.1:0-5098 GCF_049974805.1 Baaleninema sp. | reverse complement strand
TTCAGAGAAAGCCGTCCTAGAAGGACGGGGCTTGAATCCCATTATTTTTTGGTCACACTAGAAGTAGCGCCAAAACCGCCAGCCGTGAGTACGATTGCAACGCCAACGATCGCACCGCAGCCGAAAGAGAAACAGCCGCAATGCGATCGAGGCGGTGACGGGGAAAGTGGGACATAACGTTAGGTGGGAATCAATTCCCCCGGACGCAATTTCGCCCATTTTCCCATTTCCTCGAGGAAACTCTCACAGCCGACAACGTCCCATTCCATTTGAATTTCGCTATCGTCCGAGCGAATGTTGACGTTAATCGTCGGTTCCACTGGCTCGAAATTGGGAGTTTCCGTCAGATGGGGTTGTTGGTGTTGGTGTTCGACGGCGTGATAGGTCACGCAGCGATCGACATAATGGCAGTTAACACAAATACACATGGTATAAAGGTCTTTGCGCTTTTTTGCTAGTCTAGCGAATGCTTTTAAATTTGCCCCTGTCGGGGGAATTGCATTTTGTTGCAAATACTCAGATGAATTCTGTCGAGCGACGCGATCGCATTCCTGCGGTTCTGTTACCGGAAAACTGGCCGTTTAGCTTAGAATGGTTGCCCCCTGAAGCCTGTTTGGTGGGGGGTGCGGTTCGCGATGCACTGCTCGATCGCCAATCCGATTATTTAGATCTCGATTTCGTCGTCCCCGAGAACGCCGTCGAAATCGCGCGATCGCTGGCCCGACACTATCGCGCCGGATTCGTCGTCTTAGACGCCGAACGGCAAATCGCCCGCGTCGTCTTCGAGAACGCCGACTCTCCAACCGCCTCGGACGAGGGAAATCACCAATTTTCCCGCGCCACCGTCGATTTTGCCTTGCAGGAAGGCGAAAGCCTGGAAATCGACTTACACCGCCGCGACTTCACCATCAACGCCATCGCTTACAACCCCCACACCGGCCATCTCGTCGATCCCCTCGGCGGTTACGACGACTTACAACAGCGACAGCTTCGCATGGTGTCGCGACAAAATTTAGAAGACGATCCCCTGCGGTTGTTGCGGGGATACCGACAGGCGGCGCAGTTGCAATTCGAGTTAGAATCCCACACCCGCGAAACGATTCGGGAACTGGCGCCGTTGTTACGTCGCGTCGCCGCCGAACGGGTGTATTCGGAATTCAGCTATCTATTCACGCTCGATCGCGGCACGCCTTGGCTGGAAAAAGCCTGGGAAGACGGATTGCTGTCAGTGTGGTTTCCCAGCGCCACGGCGGAGGACGTGAAACGGTTGCCCCCCATCGATCGCTCGGCGAAACGGTTAGTCGATCGCCGGCCGGAACTGGCCCAAGGGTTACAGTCTCCCATTCGGTCTACCCTGAAAACTACTGGGGTGTCTGTGGCTAAGTTAGCGAGTTTGGTAGATGCTGACCCGGAAGCAGCAGAAGCCGAACTGCTTCGTTTAAAATATTCGCGGTTGGAAGTGCGAGCCACGGTGACGTTACTGCGAGCTTGGGAGGAGGCGAACAGCGATCGCGCCTTACAGGAAATGTCAGTTCGAGCGCAGTATTTTTGGTTTAAAGCCCTCGGCGATGTATTTCCCGCCTACGCCACGTTCGCCTTAGCCTCGGGAGTGGACTTCGCGGCGATCGCGCCCTATCTCGATCGCTATCTGACGCCGAACGATGCGATCGCCCATCCTCAGCCGTTAATCAGCGGTCGAGATTTAATCGAAAAAACCCATCTCTCCAAAGGACCGCAAATCGGCTATTGGCTTACGGAAATCGCCATCGCTCGCGCCGAAGGAAAAATCTCTACCGCTGAAGAAGCCTTACAATGGGCGATTCGTCATGGCTGACCGGGAGTTTTTCAATACCGTCCCACGAGTACACTGTTCGATAAACTCAGTTCCATAGACCCCAACAGGACTCGCCACCCCGAAATTGTATGGCTCGTACTCCCAAACTTTGGTTCGATCGAGGCACTTTGTTACTCCACCCGCCGCCACGGGGGAAAGCCTGGATTGACTTCGCCACTTGGGACGATCGCGTGGAGAAATTTCGCATTCCCGCCATCGCCTACCGTCCCCTCGTAGAACGCTTGCGGGAAGCGGGAACGCAATTTGAAGACGACGCCAAAGGCTTCGTTCCCCTGGATTTAGTGTCGCGGTTGGAAATGACGCCGTATCCCCATCAAGAGGAGGCGTTGCAAGCTTGGAAACAGGCCGGACGTTGCGGTGTCGTCGTCCTTCCCACCGCCGCCGGAAAAACCTATTTAGCGCAGTTGTGCATCGAACAAACGCCCCGCAGTACCCTAATTGTGGTACCCACCCTGGATTTAATGCACCAATGGTACGCCCATTTGATGGCGGCGTTTCCCGAAACCGACATCGGCTTACTGGGGGGAGGATCTCACGATCGAACGCCGATTCTCGTCTCCACTTACGATAGCGCCGCCATTCACGCCGAACAGATCGGCGATCGCTACGGATTGGCGATTTTCGATGAATGTCACCACCTCCCCACCGAGTTCTATCGCGTCATCGCCGAATATTCGATCGCGCCGTATCGCCTGGGATTGACAGCCACCCCAGAACGTTCCGACGGAAAACACGACGATTTGAGAGATCTCATCGGCGAAGAAGTCTACCGCCGCCGTCCCGAAGATTTAGCCGGACATACCCTCGCCGAACATCGCATCGAACAAATTAAAGTCAAACTCTCCCAAGAAGAACGGCGACAGTACGACGACGCGATCGCCCTGCGCAACGAGTTTTTACAACAGGCGAAAGTCAGCTTAAGCAGTTTGAAAGGCTGGCAAAATTTCGTCAAAGCCAGCGCCAAATCCCCCCAAGGACGACGCGCCATGAAAGCGCACCACACCGCCAAATCGATCGCCTTGGGAACCGAAGCCAAACTGCGCGTCCTCGCCGATCTTTTAGCACAACATTACCCAGAACCCCTTTTAATTTTCACCAACGACAACGCCACCGTTTATCGCATTTCCCAAGACTTTCTCGTTCCCGCCATCACCCACCAAACCCCCGTCAAAGAACGTCACGAGGTTTTAGCCAAATTTCGCAGCGGCGAATATCGCGCTCTCGTCGCCTCTCACGTCTTGAACGAAGGAGTAGACGTTCCCGAAGCCAGAATCGCCATTTTACTCTCGGGAAGCGGTTCCACCCGGGAATACATTCAACGCCTCGGACGAGTCTTGCGAAAGGGAAAAACCCCAGACAAACAGGCGATTTTATACGAAGTGATTTCAGAAAATACCACCGAAGAACGCACCTCGAAACGCCGTCGCCGAAAACCGAAAGCCAAACCCTCGCCGAAACAGCCGCGTCAACTGGAATTAGTCTCCGATCCCAACGAACCAATTCCCTTGTACGGAAGGCGATCGAACCCAACGAAACGCGCCGCCGAATCTAAGGGACAATGGAATTCAGACCCTTCTCGTCACCCGTCTCAAAACTCCCCGTCCAACAACTCAGAAGAAGAATGACCCAAACCCCGAAACTTCAAGATTTCAACCTCTTTCCCCAGCACGTCGGAACCTGGGATGGAACCTGGACGATTTGCGACCCAGAGGGCAACAAACTCCAACAGTTTACCGCCGTCTTAGAACAGCGTATTGAAGAGAATCAATGGCGGCAAACCAACCATCAAACCTACGCCGACGGCTCCACAGAAACTCAAGAATTTGTCGGGGTTGTCCTGAGCCATGGAGAATTGGAAATTACCAGCGACAATCCTCCATTTTCTAATTATAAAACACTGGCAAAAGAATTGGACGATCGCTTAATATTATTTAAAATTTGGCAGAAAGAAACGAACACTTTGCGGGCGATCGAACTCATCCATTTAGTCGCCGACGGATATCGCGTCCGCACCACCCAAAGCTTTACCCCAGACGGAACCTTACAGAGCATCATGACCATTGTAGAAACCAAACGTTAAACCAACACAACAGACTTAGACACCGGATTCCTTTAAGAAATCCGGTGTTTTTTTATCCAAAACGATCCCGTAAACTCCCTCCCCCGAAAACTTTTGACCCAAAATCTATAATAAAACTAAAACCGCAACCCTAAAACCACGAGATTCCGATCGATCGATTGACCCAATCCGATATTCGCACCTCGACTCAACGTCCGGAATTCCTATCTAACAGAACGAGGAAATAGAAAGTATCACATCCAAAAAACAGAATCTCCAAACCCATAAATATAAAAACCCAACACCGGAAAACAAGACCATGAGTTTTACCGATATCATCACCGCCACAGACTACGACTTCGCCATCGGTAGCGACGGCGACGACCTCATCACCTACAGCCAAATACCCAGCAGCCAACAAGACCTCCTATTCAACTCCATCGGCATCGACGCCATCGCCTTAAAAGGCGGCAGCGATCGCTACAACGACGACGACACCAGCCGCATCATCTTCGGCAACGCCGGAAACGACAGCCTCATGGGACATGGCGGCAGCGACACCATCCCAGCCGGCCGCGACAACGACTTCATCGAAGGCGGCAACGGCGGCGACTTCCTCTTCGGCAACCTCGGCGACGACGTCATACGAGGCGGCGAGAACAACGATTCCCTATTCGGCGGTCAAGACAACGACATTCTTCTCGGCGACAACGGCAACGACCTCGTCGCAGGAGAACGCGGCGACGACACCATCTCCGGCAGTCTAGGAACCGACACCCTCATCGGCGGAGATGGCGCAGACATATTCTTCCTCAGTCGCGACGGCGCCGTATCCGACATTTCCCTCGCCGACCGACTCCAGGACTTCGACGCCGCCGCAGGAGATAAAATCGCCTTCTCCGCACAAGATATCTCGATATCCGACCTTCTCACCTGGACCGACGGACGAATTACCCTCAACAGCGGCGAAATTCTCGGCGTCGTCGAAACCGGACAACCCAGCTTCGACAGCTCGATCTTCCTCTCCGACGCCAACACCGATGACTGGTTGGGACGAGTCAACCAGTTCCGCGACTTAGCCGGTCTCCCCAGCGTCACCGAAAACCCCGACTGGAGTTCCGGCGGCGTCTTACGGGAATAGATCGGGAGCTTGAAAGCCCCGTGATTTTAATCCGGGGATGAAA
>NZ_JBNGCO010000191.1:0-5126 GCF_049974805.1 Baaleninema sp. | reverse complement strand
GGATTAATCTGACACTCTAGCATCTTTGGCTTCCCTTGAGAATGAAATAGCCCTGATAGAGTACCCATTCCGTAGCAACTGTCTGAAGTCTTCACGCTACACTCTTGCTACACTCTTCCCTCTTCCCCGAACCTAGCACATCGTTGGCTGCAAATTTCGATCGCTTCTCTAAAACTGGTTTTGAGCGTTTTCAAAAGCAGTTTGCAAGTCGTCGAGAGCGGATTCGATGCCGTTTTTCAGGTTGTCGCTGGCATTTCCGGCGTTAGACCCAAACTGTTGCAGTTTCTGCCGCAGGTCTTGCGCTTGACTCTCTAAATTGTCGATCGCCGTTTCCACTTTATCGCTGGCGTCTTCTTTCCCTTGCGCTCGTTTTTTCAGACGATCGATCTTCGATTGCAGTTGGTCTAAATCCCGTTCGGCGCGACGTTGGAAGTCGTCGGCTTTGGTTTCGGAGTAATCGCCGAGAGTGTCGGGAATGTCGCGCACTTCTTCCATCACGTCTTTTTCTGTGGTGACGGTGGGATTGAGATCCCGTAAGCTGGTCGTGGTATCGGAGGAACAGGCGCCGACGAATAGCATCAGCGTCATGGAAAGTGCAATTAAAAGATTTCTGATTTTCATGATTTTTACAGTTTTCATTTTTTCTCCAGTTAACTTTAGTCTGTCACGACGGTTTGAAATCTCGAACCCCCTGGGGAAAGAGTTCGATCGCAATGAGGTCTCTCTTCAGATAGATGAAGGTTAGAATCATGGAAGACGACCACTTTTTAATAAGTTTTGTATGAATAGAAAACGATCGATCGCATTTGTTACTTTCGAGTGATGGCAGTTCGGTCAATATTTTCTAAATTAAAGTCAAGACGAAAGCTGGAGACTTAATTTATGAGTATTCAAGATAAAGCCAAAGCCATGAAAGATAAAGCCGAAGGTAAAATCCGAGAAACCGTCGGCAAAATGACCGACGATTCGGACAACGAAACGAAAGGCAAAGCGCAGCAAGTCAAAGCGGAAGCCGAACAAACGAAAGAAGACGTCAAAGACGATTTGAAAAACGCGATCGATAAGGCTTAATTTACCCAGAGAAGTCCGATCGTCCCGGTTTCGCCACGAGACCGGGTTTCTTTATAGTCACTTAAATGTATAGTCACTTAAATGGCAACATTCAAAAATGGCGTTTTCAAAGGTTCAAACAACCGTTGATAAAGAAATTAATCTATTAAGAAACCCCATAGCATCCTGATATCCAAGGAGGCTATGGGGAAAACCTTCACTGAGATTTAGAAAGAGTTCAAATTAGGCAGGCGTTAACTGCTTTGATTTCTCTTCCAAGGAATCTAGAAGGGACTGATAAGGCTTAATAAATTTCTCAATTCCCTCATCGAGTAATTCTTCCATCACGCGATCGAGGTCAATATTGATATCGGAGTCGCCGAGAGTTTTGAGGGTGTGATACGCCCCTTCAACGTCCGTTTCAATGCGGTTCGGCTGAGGTTCGCCGTGGTCAAAAAAGGCTTCGATCGTCTCAGGCGGCAGAGTGTTCACCGTATTGGGTGCGACCAGTTCGTTAACGTACAACACATCGCTGTAGTCGGGGTTCTTCGTACTCGTACTTCCCCACAACAAACGTTGCGGTTTCGCGCCTTGGGCTTCGAGGGCTTGCCAGCGATTGCTGTCGATAATTTGCTTGTATTCTTGATAGGCAACTTTGGCGTTAGCGATGGCAACTTTGCCTTTCAACTCTTGCAAGCGGGCTTCTTCACTGAGATTTTTGGTGCCGATTTTTTGCAAGCATTCGTCGAGCATCGCGTCGATTTTCGAGTCGATGCGACTGACAAAAAAGCTGGCAACTGATGCCACGCAATCGACAGGTTGTCCGTTTTGGACGCGAGTTTCAAGTCCTCGGAGATAAGCCCAGGCTGCTTGTTTGTAATTTTCGACAGAAAACAACAGCGTCACGTTGACGTTAATGCCTTCGGAGATGCACTGTTCGATCGCGCCAAATCCCTCTAACGTGCCGGGGATTTTAATCATCACGTTGGGGCGATCGACCGTTTGGAACAAGCGGCGAGCCTCGGCGAGAGTGCCTTGCAAGTCTCGGGCTAAATAGGGAGAGACTTCTAAGCTGATAAAGCCGTCTTGTCCGTTGCTTTCCTCGTAGATAGGGCGGAAAATATCGCAGGCGTTGCGAATATCTTCGATCGCCAGAGATTCGTAAATTTGTTGCGGCGATTTATCGGTCTCGACGCCTGCTTGAATGTCGGCGTCGTAAATTTCGTTGCCAGAAATGGCTTTTTCAAAAATAGAAGGGTTCGAGGTGACGCCGCGTAAATTGCGGCTTTCGATTTTCTCCTTCAATTCCCCAGACTCGATTAACGAGCGGTTGAGATAGTCCATCCAAATGCTTTGACCGAAAGCGGTAATTTTAGAAAGTGGTGTGTTTTCCATGAGGGGGTCTCCTATACTTCTATTTCAACGGGGCTCGATACGGTCGAATCCATCGCGATAAATTCCATCGCGATAAATAGATTGGCGATGACGTAACATCCCAAAATGACGGCGATACTGACAACAACGTAAAAAATGACGTGACTCGGACGGTGTTGTCCCATATTGAAACACTCTGATATCGCCGTTCGATCGCTGGTCAAGATCTCTCGTGCTTCCCTGACAAGCGATGGGGAAACTGACACTACCGCCACTTTATCGAATCGATCGAACACCTGTTCTCCTCCAAGAGAAGGATTTCGAGGATAGAGATTGATCGAGCCGAGACGTTCCAACACGCACCCGTTTCGTTGACGTTCTCCCCCGCCTGAAAAACCCGATCGAATGTAGCCGGGAAATTAATGTAGCCGGGAAATGCAAGCCAGTTCCACCGTGGCTTCTCACCTGCGATAGACGCAAGCATCCCGCCACTTCGGATAAGCTCGAAATGCTTGTCAATTCTCCCTGGGGTCTGACTGACCCCCCAAAACCGCCGCTCTCACGCGAGTTCGGCTTTTCCCAGATTTCTGCAAAATTGCAACTCCCATGTCATATCCCCTCCTCAAAACCGTCCAACGTCAGTTTTCCCAAATCGGTCAACGGACGTTCGAGTGGATAATCGCAACCCTATCGAGTTTGTGGATTGGCGGATTGGCGACAGCCATGTTGTCCTTATGGGTTTTTGCGGAAATCGTCGACGAACTGCTCGAAAACGAAGCCCAGATGTTCGATCGAGCTATCTTACTGGGAATCGGTCAGTTAAGAACCCCTTTCCTCGATCGCGCCGCTGTCTTCATCACCAACTTCGGCGACCCCAACGTTTTAACCGTCGTGGCGCTCGGCTTCGTGTTCGCCTGGTTGGTACAGCGTCAGTGGAAACGCGCCCTGTCGTTGACGATTGCCTTACTGGGGGTGTCCGGCTTAAACCTGTTGCTGAAAAACCTCTTCGCTCGATCGCGGCCGCAACTGTGGGAACGTATCGTTGACGTTCGTTACTATAGCTTCCCCAGCGGTCACGCCATGGTCTCCCTCGTGGTTTACGGCTTGTTGGGTTACGCCTTGGCGCGTCGTTTTCCCCAATGGCGCGTTCCCATCGTGGCGGTCACGGCGACGCTCGTGGGATCGATCGGTTTGACCCGCTTGTATTTAGGCGTTCACTGGCCCACTGATGTCGCCGCTGGATTTGCAGCGGGTTTGGTATGGCTGATCGCCTGTATTCTTGCCTTTGAGATGTCTCAAAATGCCGACCTTCGTGCGAAATTCGATCGCTTCCTTCAAAAACAATCTTCAAAATAATAAAGAAGTATTGCGAGTCATTCTCGCCGTTTGTATGGTAGTCGCCGGAACGCTCCATTTCCTCGTTCCCGACCCCTTTATCAAAATCGTTCCCGCTCCCCTTCCCGAGCCTGCAATTATCGTTTACGTCAGCGGTATTTTTGAAATTCTCGGCGGTTTGGGCTTGCTGGTCTCCCCAGTTTCTCGCCGCGCCGCTTGGGGACTCGTGGCGATTTTTATCCTCGTTTTTCCCGCCAATCTCAACATGGCGTTTAACGATATTCACATCGACGGCGTGCCTGATGGCTGGTGGTTTCAAGCTATTCGACTGCCCTTTCAAGGGGTTTTGATGGCTTGGGCTTATTGGTACGCGCGTCCCGAGAAAAATCCCAAGCAAGTGTCGATTTTACCGGGTTTTCCTAAAGGCGATCGAGCTTAAAATCTCGAACTTAATATCTCGAATTTAAAACCGACAGAACCCCATTCTTTTGCGGTTGCACTCTAGAGTCCCGGCATCCGGCGATCTTCTCCCGAATCAAGTTTGCTGCTGTTGGGTTTCGCTGGCGCTACACCCAACCTACGCGACTACGCGACTACGTGACGACGCGACGATAATATAAAATCGTATAAAAAATCAAGCAATATATCTGTATAAATAGCCGCAATTTCAAATTCTATCTCGAGATAGAGGAAAAACAGATTCAGATTGACACATACTCAAAATAGGCTCGATCGTCTGGTCTCGCCTTCTTCGGCGATGGAGAGCGCGATCGCGACAAAATTTAAAACAAATTTGCCAGCTAAAACTAGCAATGTAATATCAGGAGGTTGCCATGCAAGAACCGATTGAATTCTCGTTAGAACAGGAATTTAATATCAGGAAATTTGCCGGAGAAGTGAAACAGCTCTCCCGAAGCGAAGCGCAAGAGCGTTTAGTCGAACTACACAGACAAATGATGCTCAAAGACAACCTCTATCGATCGCTCATCGCCCGTCAGTGGGGAATCGATACCTCATCGGCGTCTGGATAAATCGGCGATCGCCGTTTCCCAACCTTCTCGGATTGGGAATTCCCAAACCCCACACCAATGTTCACCTCAAACCGTTCAAAACGATTAAATTATGGTTACGACACACAACACCACAACCCCAAGAGTCGGAATTTTACTAGAAAATCACTTTGAAGATTCCGAATTTAAACTGCCCTATCGCGCCCTACAAGACGCAGGCGTTGACGTAGTAGTTCTCGGCTCTCGCATGAACGACGAATACGAAGGCAAACGGGGTAAATTGACGTTCTCCCCCGCCAATTGGCAGGGGGATTCCTGGTTCGTCGATCCACCTTTAAATCTCCGCCAAGCCAACTC
>NZ_JBNGCO010000190.1:0-5268 GCF_049974805.1 Baaleninema sp. | reverse complement strand
AGTGCTGAAATCCCTCCGGGGAATCTCCGTCGCTTTAGCGCGGAGAGTAGTCAAGGTGGCGCAGACGGCGATCGAGTCCTTGGCGGCGAAGGCAACGATATCCTCCTGGGGGAACTCGGCAGCGATTGTTTGCGCGGCGATGCTGGAAACGATTGGCTCTTCGGCAATACGGGAGCGGACGGACTCCGGGGTGACGACGGCGACGATAGCCTCTGGGGGGGCAAAGACAACGATACGTTGATGGGGGGTGTTGGCGACGATGTTCTCTACGGCGATGAAGGCAGCGACAGTTTAATCGGCGGCGATGGCAGCGATGTTTTCGTGTTGCGGGTGGGTTTTGGCAGCGATGTCGTTGCTGATTTTGACTCTGGCGATGTTTTGGGTTTATCCCAGGGGTTAACTGTCGAGCAGTTGACGGCTTTTCAACAGGGGAACGATGTGACGATTTCGTTTGGCGATGAGTTATTGGTGACTTTGGAGGGATTTGATTTGAGTTCGCTGTCTTCGGAGCGTTTTGCTGCGGTTTAGGGAGGTTAAAATGACCTGACTGGGGATAAGAACCCCGGCATCTTCAAGATGTCGGGGTTCTGAAGGATCTGTTGGGGAAACATGACCCGATTTGTTCGCGATAAATTCGCCAAAGACTACCTCGAAGAACTCTTATCACCCCTCGGAAAAATCGAGGCTCCTAAACGAGTTTTTGGGGAAGCTCGACAGATTGACGTGGCGTTTGTTCCTTCTGAAAATCCCCACGATCGATCTCCCTTGGGAATTTTAGGAAAAAGGGTCTTCGGAGTTTGAGGTGATAAGCATATTTTATACCTGGTTATCCCCCCTTCGCCCCCTATCCCCCCTTCGCCCCCCTTTCAAAGGGGGGTTGGGGGGGATGGTTGGGAGAGGGACTTGAAAATGGCTCCCCTTTTCCCAAGATTGTGGAGTTGCGGTTGGGGGATGAGGGCATGAGGAATCGGGTAGATTGCCAAAGTGAGATACGGGTGCATCTCAAAAATGTAAATTTATCAGAGCGGCGTCTCTGCCATGTATTGAGCTGTTGTTGGGTTTCGCTATCGCTGCACCCAACCTACTAAAATTTTGGGTTGGCTTGAGAATCTTTCATATGGGTTAAAATTAAATCCTTTTTATAATTAATTTTTATAATTAATTTTTATGAATCTTAGTAAATAATCTTTAAGGATTGACGACTCTAAAAAATTTGGATAAATTATTAGTATGTATCGTTTAAGATCGGAAGTTTTTAACACAAAAATCTCCAAAAATCAAGTCAAAAATTAATAAAAAATGTAAAAAAACGTAAAAACACAGAGCGATCGCACTCCAGACTCTTAAGATAAGACATCAATAGGTGAATCTCAAAACTGTAAATTCATCCGCCAATTCAAAAATGAGATGCACCCACATCCATTTTACCCCTCAAACCATGAGCCGATCGAGCAAAAGTCAGCGAGGATTAATCGCCCGATCCACCTTAACAGTCCTCGCCGTCCTCCTCACAAGCTACGTGGGCATCATCACCCCTCGCAAATACGGTCCGATTCCCTTCGGGATTTCCGCCGTCGGATCGATCGCCCTCGCCGCTCACCTCTGGGGATATTGGCGAGGCAAACAAGAAAAAGTCAACAAATTTAACCGTTTAAATAAAGAACTCTTTGAAGAATCTCCGAGTTTTTGGAATACCCTACCGTTAATCGACAATCCGAACAAAATCGAGGAATTAAGAGAACTGTCCCATCTGTACGATCGCAAACTCTATCCCGAAGACTTCCAATCTTAAACATTTCAATCTTAAACATTTCAATCTTAAACATTTCAATTTCCCACCCCTCGGGGTGACGACCACCATGAAACTCTTCAAAAAAACCCTGATCGGCTTTGCCCTCTCAACCGTTGCTCTCAGCGGCTGCACGGCGATTATTGGCGAACGAGTTCCCGCCGGATACGTGGGATTGCTCATCAACCAATACGGAAGCGAAGAAAGTCGCGGTATCGACAACGCCGAATTCATCGAAGGCGGTCGAGCAATTTACAACCCCGTCAATCAAGAATTAGTCCTGTTTCCCACCTTCGTCAACAAATACAGCTTCACCAACAGCACGATCGAACAAAGTCCCGTTCCCGAAGCCATCGGCTTTTCCGTCGCGGGGACTTCCGTTGAAGAAGACGTAGCTATCGGCGTCATGTTCAACAAAGAAAACGACGGCGACTTTATCAAAACCTACTATTCCACCTATCGCCTCTCACCCGAAGAATTCGTCCGCACCCACTTACGAGACGAAGTACGGGGCTGTTTCAACCGGGCGGTTGTCGATGCCAATATTCAAACGCCGTTTCAATATCAAAACCAGCGCATCGACCTCTTAAACCGGGTCGAAACCTGCATCGCCGATAGCTTCAATTTCCTCATCGTCCAAAACCTCGAATATCTGGGAAAACCGCAATATCCGCCTAACATCCAAGCGGCGATCGACGAACAGTTTGAAGCCGAACAGCGGGCGAAATCCGCAGAAGCCCGGGCCCGACAAGCGGAAGCCGAAGCCGCAGCAGAAATCGCCAAAGCCCGAGGCGAAGCGGAAGCCGAAAAAATCCGCGCCTCCGTCGCCAACGATCCCAACTATCTCAAATACCGACAATTGGAAATCGAGATGGCGCGAATTCAACGCTGGAACGGTCAAGAAGCGCCCATTGTGCAAACGCCAAACGTGCAGTTAGGGGCTGCGGGAAACCCACAACCCCAGGAAAACCAATAACTGTTAAGCATCGCTGGCGTCCAGCAACACCTTTAATGTTCCCCGTTCCTGGGCGCGATCGAACGCGGCGAGTCCCTGGCTGAGGGGGAAGCGATCGCATACCAAAGACATCACATCGACCCGATGGTTCGCCAGGAGATCGATCGCCTGGGGAAACGGACCGCAGCGGGAACCCACCAGCGTAATTTCATCCACCACCAACGACGAAACATCCAAACTGAGATGTCCCGCGTAGGTACTCTTGAGAACCAGAATTCCCCTCGGACGCAGGGCGCGACGGGCGATGTCGAATCCCTCGGGATTTCCCGTACATTCCACAGCCACATCGAAGGCGCGATCGCGAACCGCATCGGCGAAACCCGTCGCAATCCCGCGATTCTCCAACAAAGCGAGTTTCTCCCGATGTCGTCCCACCGCGAGTAAATCGCAACCCGTCAACGCCAAACTTTGAGCCACCAACAGCCCCAACTTGCCATCTCCAACCACCAACACCTTAGAATTAGCGTCGATGGGGACTTGCTGCTGAATTTCCAACGCCGCCGCCAGAGGTTCCGTAAAGGTAGCCTCGTCCGTCGAAACGGACTCGGGGACAGCGTGGAGGTTCTTCACCGGAAGCGTCAGGTACTCTGCAAAAGCGCCATGACGGTTGACGATACCCAAGACAGTACGGTTTTCGCAGTGAGTGGGTTGTCCGCTGCGACAAAAGCGACAGTCACCGCAAGCGGCGTTAATATCTCCCACGACGCGCCGTCCGCGCCATTCCTCGGGACCGCCTTCGACTTGTCCGACGAATTCGTGACCGGGAACGCCGCAATAAGGATAGTAACCGCGTAACAGTTCCAAATCTGTATTACAAATCCCCGCCCGCAAGACTTTGACTAACGCCTCACCGGGAGGAGGTTCGGGAACGGGTAAATCCGTCCGCAGTTGCAAAGTTCGATTTTCCAACCAAAGCGCCTTCATCGAAAATTTTGGGTTTGAAACCCCGCCCTTCTAGGGCGGCTTTACAGTTCAATGGACGTGAATGGTTAAACTGGCTAACGAAACCCAAGTTAGTAAGTTTGCCTAAAACTCCAATTGAATGGGAATTTTGGCGGTGGGACACACCGTTACAGCCTGTGAAGCGAGTGTAAGACGCAGTCTTCGCAGCTCTCGGAGCTTGCATCCGAGAGAACGAAGACTTGAAGGATCTCGATCCGGAGAGCCACTGCGAAAAACTCGAGAGAGAAGGAAGCAGGAACCCAAATCGCGAGGTTTGGGAATCACCGTCCTTCCTTCGGCGGTGAGGATGTCAATAATTGATAATTGATAATTGACAGGGAACGGGGAACAGTCAACAGTCAACAGTGACCCGGGAAAACTGTTTTCAGTTAATCCTGTCTCATCATCTCATCATCTCATCATCTCCTCATCTCCCCCTTCCAGGGCGTTGGCGCGATCGATCTCTCGTTCGCAGGAGCGTTTGAGGTGACTGAAGAATTCTCGGAGGATTCTGGCTTCGATCGAGCGGGCGATATCCGGTTCCGTGTCGCCGAGAGACTTTTCAATTTCTGCTTTTAGCTCTTTCGCCCACTGTTCGACGGTGGCGGTTGAGGTTTTCAGATATCGATTCGCCGCATCTTGCGCGGCTTTTTCCACTTCGATACGAGCTTGAATAGACGGATTGAGGGGACGATGCAAAGCTTGCGAGACATCGAGACGGGTGGTTCGCCGGATTTCCGTTTCCCCCTCAATGGGAAAGGCGAGGGTCATGTCGATATCCTCTTCGTCGTTAGCGAGGAGGGGTAAATCGGGCATGGGGAAGCGAACGCCCTCGCGGCCGTAAAATGCAGACATGACATCGTTGAGCGATCGGGCGATGGGTTCGTATTCCTGGGGGCGATCGAGACAGTGGGCCGCCCCGAACAGTCGCAGTGCCAAAATCGCAGGCGTCGGACAAATTTCATAGAGCGATCGCGCCAAGGTATCGAACTCTTGATGGTTGAGTTGGTTCCAGTCGGTGATGGTATAGCTGAATTTACCGTGAATGGCGGAGTAGATGAGGATTTTGGCTTGGCTGAGGCTGGCCACTTGGGACAGTTGCGATCGCAAATCGAACCAGCGATCGGTTTCCGGCGAGCGTTCCATTACATCGGCGTCGAGACTCGGCGTCGTTGGAGGGATAGGATAAAGGGATTCCAAGGCGGTGACGAGGCGAACGGCCAGCGTAAAATACAGGGATTTTTTGTTAATGCGGGCGACGACGCGCACCAGGCTCTCTCGCAACTGACGTAAAGTCGGTATCGTCGATCGCACCTGACCTAACAGGGTCAACCAGTCGATCGCGTGCAGCTTCTCAGGGTCGTTTTCCCAGCGATGTTGACAGGCGCACACCAACAGCTTTTTTAGGCGTTCGGAATCGGGGTCGTTTTCCAACCGCGCGATAGCCGACTCAAACGATTCTGCTTTCTTCATCGAAAATTTTGGGTTTGAAACCCCGCCCTTCTAGGGCGGCTTTACAGTA
>NZ_JBNGCO010000189.1:0-5427 GCF_049974805.1 Baaleninema sp. | reverse complement strand
AGATCGTGAGGTCTGGGAATCCCCGCGCCTTTAGGCCGGGGAGGATGTCAACTCTCTTAAAACTCGTTTAAACGAACGGGTGGGAACGGGAGCTTCCGTCACGCCTTGGTCTGGGTTCATTGGTGTGTGTTAACTTTTAATAAGACTGCTTGACGAAAGTGGCGACACTCTATCTCAATCTCTCGTGAGGACGTTCTCTATGACTTTTCCCGTACAAATCGATCGCGTCTCCACCGAAGCCCTGGTAGAGCAGTTTTTCCGCAAAACCGAGGGGCGCTGGAAATCGGTGCGACGCTACTACAGGCTCCAAACGGGAGAACCGCCCCAAGAGGTGACGAGTTTCATCGACATTGAATTTTTAAACGCCGGACATTCCCGCCTCGTCCAACTCGCGCACCGCCACGAATTCGAGGACGAGATGGCCTTCGTTTGCGGGAGTTATATCACCTGGGAAAGTCATTATGAAGGCGTCAGTCGCAAACCCGCCAAAGGTTCGACGGTTTTCGGCGTTAAGGGAGAGAGGTTATATCGCGATCGCGGCTTCGCCACTCCCAAACCCGTCACCGCTCGCTACGAGTTTCGCAATGCCGATACGATGTGTCTGTACACGGAGTACAACAACTCGCAGTTTGAAGAAGAAATCAAGCTGATTGGCAGCAAATACCGCACTCGTCAGACGATTATTTCCCGCGACGGGGAAGAGTTGACGATCGGTCAGTATCTCGAAACCCGCCTCTTTTGACCGCCTCGAGCATTTCGTCGTAGCGAGGCAGCAGTTGGCGAATTCCACCGTCAAAGTCGGCGGTGTTGCTGAAGACTTCTCCAGGGTAAATGGTTTGAGTCACGATCGCATTGCGTGAAACGACGCTTGTATTTTAATTGGTATTTTCAGAGGTTTCGATCGCGCGATCGATGGATTCCTTGGGGAAGTGGCAGGGAATTTGAATGATAAATTCTGTTCCTTGTCCGGCCGTAGAAATACAGTCGATTTTTCCACCATGGGTTTGGGTGATAATCTGATGAGATATCGACAGCCCTAATCCGGTGCCTTTGCCAATGGGTTTGGTCGTGAAAAAGGGATCGAACAAACGATGTTTTGCCGCTTCGGGAATTCCTAAGCCATTGTCGGCGATGCGGATTTCAATGCGATCGCCCTCGATAAGCTGGGTTTGAATCCGAATGGTTAAAGAGATGTCCTTGGCCTCTGTAGACTCACCGTTGAGGGGGGTCTCGCACTGGCGATCGAATTTTTCTTCTAACGCATCGATCGCGTTTGTTAAAACATTCATAAACACTTGATTCAGTTGTCCGGCGTAGCATTTTACAGTCGGCAGTTTTCCGTATTTTTTTAACACTTGGATTTCCGGGCGCTCTTTTTGAGCTTTCAGACGATTGATGAGAATCGTCAGCGTACTCTCGATTCCATCGTGAATGTCGATCGACTTGATTTCCGATTCGTCTAGCCGAGAAAATAGTCGCAGCGACTTTACAATTTCTCGAATTCGCTCGGCGCCAACTGTCATGGATTGATAGAGTTTAGCCAGATCTTCATTGAGAAAATCTAGCTCGATTTCTTCAGATTTATCTCGAATTTCAATATCGGGTTCAGGATAGTGTTTTTGATATAATTCGAGTAATTCTAATAAATCTTGAGTATAATCTTTGGCGTGGCTTAAATTACCATAAATAAAATTAATGGGATTGTTGATTTCATGCGCGACTCCTGCAACCATTTGCCCCAAACTCGACATTTTTTCGTTTTGGACGAGTTGCATTTGCGTTTGCTTGAGTTCTCGCAGCGTGTTTTCAAGTTCTTGGGTTCGTTCGGCGACTCGATTTTCTAAATTATCTCGCGCAGCTTCCAGCTCGTCAGTATATTTTCCCACCCACTGAATCAGTTGATTGAGGGATTTCGCCAGCGAACCAATTTCGTCTCGAGTCGTCACCGGAACTTGAAGTGTAAAATTGGCCTCTTCGGTGACTTGTTGTGCGACTTTGGTCACGTTGAGAATGGGATTGGCAATGGCTTGACTGGTTCGTTTAGCTAACCAAGCTGCCATCATCGCAGAAAGAACGATACTGCTTACAATTACCCCCGTTCTGAGTTTCGCGGCTCGCTTGAGTTCGATTTCGGCTTGTTGCGAGATTCGCTGAGACTGTTTTTCAAAGTACGTGACTCGTTCTAACAAGTCGTTCAAGCGGTTGTGCAACTGAACGGATTCTTCTTCAGTTAACAGTTGTACGAATTTCTGTCGATCGATTGCGTAAGGCTGAGAGTCTACTCGATCGGGTACGATGTTCTTGTTCAGAGTATCAAGCCACTGCACGTAAGCATCGATTTCGAGTTCGCAATCTTGCATGAGTGCTTGTAATGCCTCGGAACGACCGGGGAATAAATTAGGATTTGAGTAGCTAAAGGTTTGTGCTTCCCGTAGTGTGGCTTTGAGTTGACTGACGCTGTTGTGCAATTGACTGATTCTATAGTGAAAAACTAGAATATCTTCAGAGGCAAAGATGAGTTCGATCGGATGCGATCGGACGTTCGATATATTGCGATTTAACTCTTCAATATAGTGTTCTTCTTTCTCGATACGATCGAGAATATATTCGGTTTTTTGAGTATAATAAACGAACGCACTAAAACCGAAAATAGTGCCGAAAACGACAACCCCAATCGCTAACGCATATCCATAGCTGAGCTTTTGCCGAAACGACCATCGATCGAGGATAGCTTGCTGCCAATTTTGAATTTTTTTGTATGTTTTTAAGGGCTTCATTTATTGTATTGGGTTTTGTGAAAAACTCAAAATGCTTTATTTAACTCAATTCATTTATTTATTGAATGAGGTATTCTTGACCTAGGGATTTGTAGGTCTCTCGCAAATCATTATAATCCTCATCCTTTGCAGGTAAAATTTGTGAATTTCCATACTTCATTTTTTCCGAAGATGATTGCAGAGCTTGTAAGAATAAATCCTTGTTTTCAAGGATGCGAGAACGCATCGTTTCAACAAACCTCGAGCCGAGTTGTAAATTTGCCACTAAAACATCACCAGGAATTCGTTCGCTTTTGGCAATAATAGAGAGCGTGCGAGGGGATACGCCAACTTCTCGAACGATGCTGAAATACAAATTATTAGAAATTACCCAAGCATCGACTTCCCCTTGAATTAAGGCTTCGAGTCCCTCTTTGTTAAAAATATCTTGGCTGATAACGGGAATCAGATCGGACTGCAACTTTAAACCGACATCGAGAAAGAGTTTGCAGGGATAAATATGTTGAGAGGTAGAACCAATAGGACCTATCGAAACTTTTTTGCCTTTCAGATCGCGAATCGATCGCAAGTTGCTGTCTCGACGAACCACAATCACTGAGTAATAAGTCGGTCGCGTGATGGAAACAATCGGAACAGCATTCGCTCTCGCTTGCAAAATGAGATATTCAGACGGCCCCGACAAAGCCAAATCCAATCGATCGGCGAGCATCGCTGGAACAGCATCGAGATGACTTTTGACGGGAACAAATTCAACTTTAATGTTAAGAATATCTGCCAAAACTTGGCGAGCTGGTTCGTAAAGTTCCTGAAGTTGCTGCAATCCCTGTGTGTCGGTGACAGTCAGTCTCAAACTTTCGGGATTTCGAGGCCCCAAATCATCGATATCAAATTGTGTCGCGACACATCCAGAAGTCAACCCAACGAGGCATAATACAAAATAACGTCTCTTCATTTAACTTAATCTCCTTATGAGATGGTTAAGTTACGGCTGGCTTTTAGATTTATATAAATCATAGCTTATTTATAACAATAAAAAATCAATTTGTCATCTTCTCGAGCGGTGTTTGATGGTTAAATTTACATTAAATTCACAATTCGCATTTTGAATTAAAATTTGAATTAACCAGTAAGTCACTTACAGAAGAATTCTTGACAGATGGCAAATTCCTGCAACAATCAAATAGAGTGCTTGTCGTGTCTGGAGTCGTTGCCTTGTCCATCGATCGAATTTCTCAAGCCTTAAAGGATTTCGTCCCCGACGCCTACCAAGGTAGCGACGAATACCTCGATATTATTACCTGGAACCTCCGCTTCTTTAACGACCTCGACCCCGAACGAGTTCGCATCGTTCGCCAGATTTTCGAGGAACTCAACGCCGACATCTTCGTATTGCAAGAAGTCGCCGAAGGCTCCCTCGACGGAATCGCCGACGAACTCACCCAACGGGGAGCGGGATTTTACGAAACCATCTACGGCCTGAGCGGCGGCGATATCCGCGTGGCGTTCCTGTACGATACAGAGTGGGTTCGCGCCACCACCGAACCCGAGGAACTGTTCGCGGACGATTCGCCGACGGTGCAAGTGGGACGAGTTCGCAAACCCGTTTTTCCCCGTTATCCCCTCCATACAAGGTTTGTGGCGTTGTCTGCACCGGGAAGTCCCGAACCGCCGTTTGACTTTCACCTCGTCGGGGTTCATTTGAAGTCCCAGCGGGATTCTCGTCGGGGACATCGCAGCGAGGAACAGCGGACGGCGGCGGCGAGGTTGCTGGCGGAGTGGCTGCAAAACGAAGCCGTGGATGAGGATGTCATCATCGCGGGAGATTGGAACGCTTCGCCGTTTCAGTCGGAATGGGAAGTGTTGCGGAATTTGGAAGCGGCGGGACAGCTTCGGTTTGCGAACTGGAACCACGATCGCGAAGGAAGTCACTTTTTTTCCAGCGGCTACAGTTCTCGGTTAGATTTTATTGCGGTGACGTCTCAGGTGGAGGGGGTGGAACGGTTACAGGATCGATCGAAAGTCATTAACTGGAATCTGTTGCTGGAAAACGGGGTATCGCAGTCGTTGCGGGAACAGTTGCGATCGAAAATTAGCGACCATCTTCCGGTATTGACGCGGTTCTATTTTACCGATCGCGATCGCGACGAGGAAATTGTCGAACCGCCGTCGGAGTCCGTGGAGTTTCCCGGCGTGGCGGTTCCCGGAAGCGTGAAAATCGTGGCGGCGAAAGTCAATCCCGCCGGACCCGAAGCAGGAAACGAAACGGTGACGCTGTTGAATTTGTCTCCGGATACGGTGGATTTGTCCGGTTGGGGAATTCGCGACAGTCGCGATCGCCAGCATACCATCGAAGATTTGACGGTTCCCGGCGGCGAGACGGTACAGGTGGTGTTGAAAGCGAGAACGGCGCAACTGGTCAATCGCGGCGGTTCGATTTCTTTGGTTGACGATCGCGGCGACGAGGTGCATTCGGTGACGTATACCCGCCAGCAAGCCTCGAAACAAGGTTGGTCGATCGCGTTTTAGGTTTCGCCTCCTGTCGCCTCGTTCTCAGCCTCTAGCTGGGAAGGCCTATAGTTTGTACCGATAGTTTGTCAGGGTAAACGCATCAAATTTTTGAGCCGTTCTGTGGTAGAGAATGGGAGAGAAC
>NZ_JBNGCO010000188.1:0-5431 GCF_049974805.1 Baaleninema sp. | reverse complement strand
GACGAAACTCCTGAACAACCCGAAGAACCTATTGACGAAACTCCTGAACAACCCGAAGAACCTATTGACGAGACTTCTGAACAACCCGAAGAACCTATTGACGAGACTTCTGAACAACCCGAAGAACCTATTGACGAAACTCCTGAACAACCCGAAGAAGCCGAAAATATTGGAATTTCTGAACCTGTTACCTCTTCAGAGGTTCTCACCCCTGCTAAACACGCTTGGATGTACGCGATCGAGCGTGGAGAAAATCTAGAGACTTACCATTATACAGGTTTATCGGAAACCCGAGAATGGCTAGTTGGATTGGTTGAAACAAACTCTTCAGAAACCCTATTGGGCTATATGGCTCATATGAGTTTTGACGTAAATTCCGTTGAAGAATCTGCACATATTCCAAATTCTTACATCGTAGAATTTTCTGACGAGGTGAGTGCTTATACAGTTAGCGAGCAACTACAAAATATAGAAAGCGTTAATTTCGCAGTTCCGCTCGTCCCGCAAGAAGTCTCTAAGGATTTCATTCCCAACGATGAGTTTTTTAACTTACAATGGCACTTGCAGAATACTGGATCGCTAGGTGGAAAAGCAGGAGCAGATGCTAATGTTGTTTCTGCCTGGGATTCGGTTAAAGGTCGAGGAGTGGTGATTGGAATTGTTGATGATGGAATTGATATCCATCACGAAGATTTAAACGATAACTATCGTGGCGATCTCAGTTGGGATTTTCAGCAAAATAATTCAGATCCGTCACCCAACTCTTCTCAGGACACTCATGGAACTTCTGTAGCTGGAATCGCAGCGGCTGAAGGCAACAATGGCATTGGCGTATCGGGAGCTGCACCAGAAGCTGAAATAGCAGGCTTACAGCTTTTGGGAAGTCAAGGAACTAATGATAATGACAAAGCCAATGCTTTATCCTATCAGAACCAGGAAATTGACATTTATCAAAATAGCTGGAGTCCGGGTTTAAACAAAAATCCAATAGATCTTTTCGCTCCTGGCCCTTCGACAACTTCAGAACTCGAATCTGGGGTTGAATTAGGTAGAGATGGCCTCGGAAATATTTATGTATTTTCGGCGGGAAATAATCGCGAACAAAAATTTAACACTAATGGAGAACTTACACATTATGGATTTGACAATGTTAACAACAACGGCTATGCAAATTCACGATTTACAATTGCCGTAGGTGCTATTGACGATCGGGGCGTTCATTCTTCATACAGTGAACCAGGGGCGGCCTTATTTGTTTCTGCCTATTCGAGTGGGAATAGGCGACAAAATGCAGTTTCTACGGATTTAAGTGGAGCTGCTGGATCTAATTATTTAAAAGAATGGAATTGGGCTGACACCGAAGACTACACATTTTTCGGTGGAACCTCTTCGGCTGCACCTCTGGTTTCAGGTGTTGTGGCTTTGATGCTAGAGACAAATCCTCAACTCACGTGGCGCGATGTTCAGCACATAATTGCTAAGACAGCTCGGAAAACCGATCCCACACATTCAGACTGGTCTGTCAATGGTGCTGGCTACAATATCAACCATTTTTATGGATTTGGAGCGATTGATGCCGTCGCTGCCGTAGAAGCTGCTAAAACTTGGGATACAGTCGATTCAGAAGTTTCTCATACGACGGGTACTATGCCAGTCAATCGATCGATTCCAGACAATCGATCGAGTGGAATTTCACAAATCGTCGATATTCCGCAAGATATTAAATTGGAATCCGTTGAAGTCGTTTTTGATGCGACGCACCCCAATCGCGGCGATTTAGAAATTGTCTTAGTTTCTCCCAGCGGTACCGAATCGATTTTAGCCGAACCGCGTCCAGATTCGGGAGATAACTATGACAGATGGGTATTCAATACCGTTCGGAATTGGGGCGAATCCTCTAAAGGAACTTGGAAACTTCAAGTTTCTGACAAGTCTGGCAATTACGTGGGAACCTGGGATTCGTGGGAACTCAATTTTTACGGTACGGAACCCGAACCCGTGAAATCGAAAATATCAGTGAGCGTCAAAGATGCCTCCGCCGAGGAACGCAAAGCCAGCGAAACGCAAAATCCGGCTGTCTTTACCTTGACCCGCGAGGGCGACCTCAGCCAAGCCGAAACCGTATCCTACAGTTTGGGCGGTTCTGCCGATAGTGCAGACTACGGCTACCTGTCAGGATTGGCAACCTTCGAGCCAGGTCAAGCTTCGATCGATATCAAAGTCATGCCGATCGACGATTCACGTTACGAAGGCAACGAAACCATTACCTTCAGCCTAAACGGATCTTCCGACTACGAACTCGGTACCGTCACAGCAGGTCAAGCCACCATCTACGACAACGATCCGCCACCAATCTCTCAAATCAGCGTCGAACTGACGAATGGAGTCGCTCACGAAACGGAAAGCTGGGAAACTAGCCAACCCGCTATCTTTACCGTTAAGCGCAGCGGCGGCGATAACAGCAAAGCCGAAAATGTTTACTACACCGTCAGCGGTACTGCGGACAACGGCATCGATTACTCCGTGGTTTCCGGCGTCGCCACGATTCCTGCGGGTTCCGATCGCACGACGGTCAAAATCCAACCCATCAACGATAGCAAGTACGAAGGTACCGAAACCGTTTCACTGCAAGTGACCGCCAATCCCAACTACAAACTAGGCGCCACAACCAACGGTACTGCATCGATTGAAGACAACGACTTCCCGCCATCTGTAATTCGTGTGCTTGTGCTTGATGCTGATGCAAGTGAAAACAGCGATCCAGGACGCTTTTTGGTTAGCCGTAGTGGTGGAGATAACAGTAAAGAAGAGACTGTCTACTATACTCTTAAAGGCTCTGCAATCAATGGTGAAGACTATGCAAGCCGATCTGGGTTTGTCACATTCCCGGCTGGTTCTTCGATGGTCGCTGTTTCAATTAATCCTATTGATGATGCCACGATCGAATCGACTGAAAATGTAACTTTTGAGGTTACCCAACATCGGAACTATACTCTCAGTGAGTCCGTGCAAGGTGAAATTACGATTTGGGATAATGACAAGCCCGAACTGAATTATCAAGCGCAATCATTCTGGGAGTTTGATGGCGAGTGGTCAGATCAAATGAGCGATCGAAGCTCTGGTTCTGCCGTGGATGCAGAAGGAAACTTCTATGTGGTTCTAGGTTATTATAACGATCCTAAAGTTCAAAAGGTGAGTCCGAGTGGCGATTTGCTTTGGGAGAAAAAGATAGACCAACCGATTTGTGTAAAACACGTAGCTGTTAAGAATAACAGTCTGATTATTCACAGTAGTGATTTTTCATCTGGCTCTCGGTTCTCAGAAATTTCGCTGGATACTGGCAACGGTGGTTTAATTTACACAGAGACACAAGTCGATCGTTTTGCCATAAATCCTGATGAGTATGATTCAGTTCCAACGGCTCTCAAGGATAAGGCTATGGAAGTTTATAATTCTCTTCTTGAAACTGCCGATTATCCTTATGGACATTGGGCAAATGAACCTATTCAGGATTCTGAGGGCAATGTTTATGTCACAGGAGCAGTTGACTACAACGAGTACTTGATTAAAGTCAATGCAAACGGTTCTCATGCCTGGACTTTTAAAGGAGAAATCGCAGATGGATTTATTTTTGGATCTGATGTTGAGTTTGCCTCTGACGGTAGCATTTATTTTCTAAGTTATGGAAATAAATCCGACCTACTGACCAAGCTATCCAGTTCTGGCAAGGTACTTTGGCAAAGTGATATTAAAGAAGAGTTACAGCATCATAGCGACTCGTATCACTTCCACGTCCTTGATATGGCATTAGATGCCGAAGATAAAGTGCATCTCTTTGGCGGTCGCACCAATCCAGTACCGCACTACGATACTGGTAACTATTGGACTGCCGTTTATGCTCCAGTTGAGCAAAATAGTTCCGGTACTTCCGGTTCAGATCCGATCTCCAGCGGTGGAAAGTCTCACGCTTTCGGCGTCAGTTGGACAGGGGAACTGACTCGCATCAATTTAGAAACCGGAGTCAGCGAATCTCTTGGAAGTACGGGATTTAGCAATCTCAATTCTCTGACGAGCGACGGTCAGGGTAAATTACTGACCATCGCCAATGTCAATTCCTCTGTTGGGGAAATTATTCAAATCGATCCCAGCGACGGAACGAGTCGAGTCGTATCCACCTTCAATAACAATTTTGGTGGCGTGAAAGCCAGTATTCGCGGTTTAACTCGCGCCGCCGACGGAAGCCTCTACGCCATTCACAATAGCAGTTATGACGAGCTGTTCCGCATCGACCCACAAACGGGTACGGCGTCTGAAATTGCGACACTCGATCGCTCGAGTTTACAAAGTTTGGCGATGGCACCCTCGGGCAAACTTTACAGCATCGATATGAGCGATGGAGCATTAATAGAAATCAACCCGAATACGGGTAGCTCTAAAACCATCGGTGCCAAGGGCGGATTCCTGAATATTCAAGGATTGGCGTTTGACGATAACGGCATTTTATACGCTACCGGACAACCCAATTCCTACACTGTCGATTTGCAAACGGGAGCCTTAACTCCCGTTCCCGAACTGGGAACCTTCCGAGGTCTGGCGTTCGTGTCTGAAAGTCAGCTTGCGAGTTCATCAGGAACCTCAAACGCCACGACACTGTACGACATTACTTTTGACGAATCGAGTCAGGCTTTGGGAGAACAACCCCTTGCTAACGATAGTTCCAATACCGTTTCCCGTGTGGTGTTTGGCGACCCAACTGTCAAACAGTCCTCGGGTCGTTTGGGAAATCGTCCCCTGGTGTTTACGGACGACCAGTCTGGCTATGACCAGGTTCAACTCGACGTAGGAGCAGGGTTCGAGCGATATTCCCTATCTTTCGATTTCGACCCAGTTTGGTTAAACGGAGAGGAAATGAGGGTTCTTCTCGATACTCCCACAGTCCGAAATATCTACTTTGAAGCTGATGGAAGTGTTCGCCTGTATCCCTTTGGAACTGTTGGAACCTTTGACTTGAACGGTGTTAATCAAGTGGAAACGGAAGTGGATTTTGAAGCCGACCGCTGGAAGCTGATTGTCAACGGTAACGTTCTTTACGATGGTGAATTTTCGCCTTCGAGCGACGACTTACGGGCAATTCGATTCAGTATGGGAGCCTTGAGAGAAGTCAGTGGTAGCGTGGCGGCGATCGATAATATTCAAGTGAAGGGATTATCGAGTTCTTCTGCGACGACGCCTCCACCTGTTGCAGGAAACCCTGACCCCGCTGTTGCGCCCCCGGCTGCAACGACGCCTTAAAAGCAGTAGGGTGGGTAATTAATTGCCCACCCTACTGCTGAAATCTCAGAACGCGAATCCTGGTTGAACTGGTCGATTCAATCCCTCAAGTAAAACTTTCGGTAGCTTGGAATCCCCGTCGCTTTAGCGCGGGGAGGAA
>NZ_JBNGCO010000187.1:0-5487 GCF_049974805.1 Baaleninema sp. | reverse complement strand
CTTAGGATAAGGAAAAAAAACTGGCCAAAATCCGGTGTTGTCTGGGGTTGGAGTCTGGGTTTTGCGAACCGTTTCCTGGCGAAGATCCATCGATTCGAGACGAACAGAGGGTTGAAGTTTCAGTGAAAACTCGTATTTCCAGAGAGGCTCGGAGTTTCCTTGAAGACAAGCAACCGTGCGAACCGACTCCACCGAGGGAATTTCGAGTTTTCCCAAAGCGTGACGCAGACGGGGAAGAACCTGGGTTCGATCGATCGGTTCCAGTAAGATTAAAACCACCCGCAACCCCTCGGGTTTTCGAGAGACGTGAGTTTGAATCCCGCGCTTTTTAAAAACATGGTTTAACACCAATGCGATCGCCCGTTCGTCTCCCTGTTTCGCCCGTTGCAAAATCTGCGATCGTGTCATGGTTCGCATCCCCTGAAACTTAAGCTTTTTTTTAATATTAGCGGATTATATGACGACCCATCGATTTAAAAATCAATAACACAATCAACCGGATTCCGAATTTACATAAATCTACGCAATTTATTTTTTGTAATACCCCAAAAAACCAAAAAACTACGCAAGATATTAAATCAATCCTGCGTAGTTTTACTGAGTTTGATGAAATGGCGAACCGAGAATCCTAGGGCGCGTGACGCGGGCAAAAAACGGAGTCGAAATCAGATCGAGAAACAGCTACCGCATCACGCACCGCCCCAACAAGAGAGGGGTAGAAACTGTCAATTTTCAACTGTTCTAACTATCGATCGACCGATCCCATAATCACGTCGATACTGCCCAAAATGGCCACAATATCGGCAACCTTTGCCCCCTTCAAAATATGAGGCAAAACCTGCAAATTATTGAAATCCGCCGGACGAATCTTAAAGCGCCAGGGGAAGACATTATCGTTCCCCATAATAAACACGCCCAGCTCGCCTTTCCCCGACTCCATGCGGACGTAATGTTCCCCAGACGGAATCTTAAACGTCGGCGGAATGCGCTTACCCATAAACTGGTAATCAAAATCGTTCCACTGAGACTTCGGACCTTCCGCCATCCGACGGGCTTCCAAATTCTCAAACGGACCGCCGGGGAGTTGCTTGAGAGCCTGACGAATAATCTTCACCGACTCGCGCATCTCGCGAATCCGCACCAAATAGCGAGCAAAGCAGTCACCCGCCGTTTCATAATGAACCTCCCAATCTAGCTCGTCGTAGCACTCATAACTGTCGACTTTCCGCAAATCCCATTTCACCCCAGAACCGCGAAGCATCGGCCCAGAGAGTCCCCAGTTAATAGCTTCCTCGCGAGAGATGACGCCAATCCCTTCAATACGGCGGCGGAAAATGGGGTTGTTGGTGATGAGTTTCTCGTACTCATCCACCTTCGGATCGAAATAATCGCAGAAATCCTCGCACTTATCGACCCAACCGTAAGGTAAATCCGCCGCGACGCCACCGATGCGGAAATAGTTGTTGTTAATCAACCGCTGACCCGTCGCCGCTTCCCAGAGGTCGTAAATCAACTCCCGCTCGCGGAAAATGTAGAAAAAGGGCGTTTGAGCGCCCACATCGGCCAAAAAGGGACCGAGCCAGAGGAGGTGGTTGGCGATGCGGTTCAACTCCAGCATGATGACGCGGATGTAGCTGGCGCGTTTGGGAACCTCCACGCCGGCCAGTTGTTCCGGCGCGTTGACCGTAATCGCCTCGTTGAACATTCCCGCCGCATAGTCCCAACGGCTAACATAGGGAACGAACATGACGTTCGTGCGGTTCTCGGCAATTTTCTCCATCCCTCGGTGGAGATAGCCGATGACGGGTTCGCAGTCGATGACGTCTTCCCCGTCGAGGGTGACGATCAACCGTAAAACGCCGTGCATTGAGGGGTGGTGCGGCCCCATGTTCAGCACCATGGGTTCAGTTCGAGTTTCGATCTTAGGCATTTCAGCTATCGGTTATCCGTTTGATGGGTGTCAGAAAAAGCTGTTAGCTTTAATGACTGAATATGTATTTTTGTTTCGCCTTCAGTACATTATAGGGAGATTGGGTTGGCTGACCTAGAAATATCCACTGACACTTCAGACCAGCAGGTTCGGTTTCTGCACGTTCCGGTTCTCCAAAAAGAGACGATCGCCGCCTTGGCCGTGCGTCCTGGGGGACGATATCTCGACGCCACCGTGGGAGCCGGAGGCCATACGCGATCGATACTCGAGGCGGCGGCGGATACCCACGTGACCGCCATCGATCGCGACGATATGGCGCTGGAAACAGCTAAAGCTAATTTAGCCGACTACGGCGATCGCGTGACCTTCTGGCGAGGTAACTTTGCCGAATTCCCTTACGAGGACGAACGTTTCGACGGCATTTTAGCCGATTTGGGGGTCAGTTCCGGCCAGTTCGACGTAGTAGAACGGGGGTTCAGCTTTCGCCACGAAGCGCCCCTCGATATGAGAATGGACCGACGCCAAGAGTTGACCGCCGCAGAGATAATTAACCATTGGGACGAAACCGACTTAGCCAACGTCTTTTACCACTACGGCGAAGAACGGTTATCGCGACGCATCGCCCGCGCGATCGTCGCACGGCGGCCGTTTTACACCACCGTCGCCCTAGCCGAAGCGATCGCCGGGAGTGTCCCCCGTCGCTACCGATATGGTAGAATTCACCCGGCAACCCGCGTATTTCAAGCGTTACGGATTGCCGTAAACCGAGAGCTAGACAGTTTGGAACAATGGCTCGATCGAGCGCCTCGGGCGCTGAACGTTGGGGGGCGCATCGCCGCGATCGACTTTCACAGCTTGGAAGACCGCATCGTCAAACACCGATTTCGGGACAGTTCCGAACTCAAGGTGCTGACGAAAAAACCCATCGTCCCGCAACCCGAAGAACGCGCCGCCAACCCGCGATCGCGTTCCGCGAAACTGCGGTTTGCCGAGCGCGTTTCCCCCGAGGAGCGATCGTAAGGATATAAAAGACATATCGCTAGAAATCGATTCGCAGAAAAATCGGGGGTAAAAAAAAGATCGGGGGGAATACGGTCGATTTCTACAAAATCCTAGGGTACGATGGCAAAGACGCGATCGCCGAAGTCGGACGCATCCTCACCCCCACACGGAAGTCTAACCAACGAACTAGCCCGCGCACTGGAGATGGCATGAGTCGGGGAAAAGGAAAAAAACTCAAACTCTTAGTGGTTGACGACGAAACAGACAACCTAGACTTGCTCTATCGGACGTTTCGTCGAGAATTTCAAGTTTACAAAGCCGAAAGCGCCCTCGCCGCCCTACAAGTTCTCGAAGAACGGGGCGAAATGGCCATTATCATTTCCGACCAACGAATGCCGGAGATGAACGGTACCGAGTTCCTAAGTAAAACGGTCGATCGCTATCCCGACACCATTCGCATCCTGCTGACGGGATACACCGACGTCGAAGACCTGGTCGAAGCCATCAACTCCGGTCAGGTGTTCAAATACATCACCAAACCCTGGAATCCCGAGGAACTCAAAGCCGTCGTCCAGCAGGCATCGGAAACCTACAAAGTCGTCAAACAGCGCACCAACGAACTCAACCGCATCCTACGCCGCGAGTCCTTACTCAACGCCATCATGACGGTGGTGCGCGAGTCCCTCGACTACGAAAGTATGCTGGGCACCATCGTCGAAACCGTCGGGAGCAACTTCGAGGCCACCGGGGCGAAACTCTATCCCGTCGAAGGAAACAAACTGCGGAGTTCCGGCTCTGTCTCCTACAACGCCAACGAGTCCGACGAACCGGAGGTTTCCCCCTACGACGAAGCCTTAGTCAAGACCGCCGTCGAACAACGAGAAAGCCAGCTCGTCCAAGACGACGAGTCCAACGCGACTCACCTCGTCGTTCCCTTGTTGTACCAACAGGACAGCCTGGCTGTCCTCGCCCTGTACCAAATCGGAAACGACCCCCAATGGGCACAAGAAGAAGTCAAGCTCATCGAACTGGTGGCCGAACAAGCCGCCCTGGCACTTTCTCAAGCCCGCCTGTACCAGCGCACCCAAGAACAGGCGCAGAAAATGCTGGCCGAGTTGGAGGTCGCCCGACAAATCCAGTCGAACCTGCTGCGTCAGAGTTTTCCCGAAACCGACACCGAAAAAGTTCAAGCCTGTTGCTATCCCGCTCGAGGAGTCGGCGGCGACTTCTTTGAAGTGTACGTCCATCCTCAAGGGGATTTTTGGTTGGCGTTGGGGGACGTTTCGGGGAAAGGCGTTCCCGCCGCCTTGTTCATGGCCAGCGCCATGTCCGTACTGCGTCGGGAACTGTCCCAGGACAATCCCCCCGACCCCGCCGAGGTCATGCAAAACCTCAACAGCAGCCTGTCCGACGACCTGATTAGCAACAACTGCTTTATCACGATGGTTTTGGCGCGGTACACCCCGTCAACTCGACAGTTGGTGTACGCCAACGCCGGCCATATCTATCCCCTAATTTGGGCGCATCGAACTGTCGTCGAACAAGTGCAACAGGGCGAAGAGGTGACAGTCGAGCCGAATTTCGTGAAAACCCGGGGGATTCCATTGGGGATTTTGCCTGTTTGGAAAGCCAAAGACGATTCGGTGACGCTGAATCCCGGCGATGTCTTTTTGCTGACGAGCGACGGGATTACCGAAGCCAGCGTGACGCAAGTTGATAGTAACGGACAAGAAACTACGACGATGCTCCAACAAGAAGGACTTTGGAAACTCCTCCATCGAGAGGGGTCTCCTATCGATCTCTCTCATTTGCTCGATCGCGTGCGAGGTAACACCCAAGAGCAGGAAGACGACCAAACTATTCTCTCTCTGGAGGTTCTGTAATCCATGAAAACGGAATTACACATTCCTAGCGAACTGAGGTTTTTAAACATCGTCGAGAACTGGCTCCTGGGGTGTTTGGAAATGGATTTAGGTGAAAGCGTAGACTGGCCGCGCCAGTCGAACCGCTTGCGCTTGGTTCTCGCCGAGGCGTTTTCTAACGTCGTTCGCCACGCCCATCGCGATCGACCTCACCTTCCGGTTTTGGTTCGTTTGGAACTTAAGGAAGAAGATATCTGTTTGGAAGTCTGGGATTACGGGCGGGGATACAACCTCGACGAGTACATGGCACCGACGCCGGAGGCGATGCAGGAAGGGGGCTATGGCTGGTTGATTATGAATCGCTTGATGGATCGCGTCGAGTACAGTTTGCAGGTGGATATGGAAGGCCGCAACTGTTTGAAACTCGAAGCCAATCTCGTGGATAAGAGCAAGGAAAAGGTCAAATCATAGCGAGAGATGGGTTGAGGGAGACTCGCAGAACGTCGAACCTGTCACCTCCAAGGTAGGGACGTTACAGCGTTGAGTTCTCGAGAGCTTGAATTCTCCCAAGCCTGCTCTCGTTCTTTTTTTTAATTGGAATTTTTGGAGATGGCAATTTGGGACATTGAGGCAGGCGATCGACGGCTTTAATCTTAGGCGTTCATCTTACATTTTCACGATTCTTATCTTTAA
>NZ_JBNGCO010000186.1:0-5595 GCF_049974805.1 Baaleninema sp. | reverse complement strand
CCCGAAACTTTATACTCGACTGAACGGGTATTCCTTTTGAATTGAGGATAACCTTTCTTTCCTTTGACTTGGTTCTTACAGTTTTCGTAAAAACAAGTAATAGCTCTCAGAGTTCGCTCCACCGCCGTCTGGCAAGCATGAGAGTTGAGTTCTTCAACAAACTTAAACTCTTTCCTCAATCGCGTGTTGTACCGAAATAACTCAGCCTTACCCACACCCCGATTGTCCATCCAGTAACGCAAGACTTTATTGCGGACGAACTGAGTCGTCCGAATTGCCTCGTCGATGGCTTGGACTTGGTGAGTCTTGGGCTTAACTTTGTATTCGAGGACAAACACGACTTTATACCCACCGTATTAGTATCATTATACCACAGCTAGGCTGAAGCCGCAACACCTCTCACCCCGCCCTGGAAGGACGGGGCTTGTCAGTGACTTCGGTCATCTCTCTAATCGGGGTAAGGGGGTTGAAAGATGCTTCCATCTTAAACAGTGCCAAATCCTTCGCCGAGGAACCGAGGAAACCGGCCCTCGCCCCAACTCACAAAAAAGGGAAAAGTCGCAGAGCGCAAACTTTTCCCACTCAACTCAGCCATCAGTGGCTCAATCTCTTAAAAAATCTATCCTTTGACTCGTTTCTACATGCGAGTGAGAGCAGAAATCTTGGCCAGCTTATCCCGTTCGAGAACCTGTAATTCATCCAGCGTCAACCATCCCTCTTTCAGCAATTGAGAAAACACGAAGATAAGCGCCGAATAGCTATAATCGTATTTTCCGTCAATTTCATGTCGTTTAGCACTCAAAAAATCGTGGAGTTGCCACACTTCATCAATTTCGCTGATGTTGGCGACTTTTTGTCGAACTTCTTCAACGAGACTTTCAATTTCTCGCTTGTAAGCTTTATCAAAAGCTTCTCGCGCTGCTTCTTTCTCCTTTTTAGACCAGTTGACGTCGTTCACTTGTTATTACGATCGAAAATTGTAGTTAGTGTAACTATTATAAAAAAAAAGAGCATTCTTCACAACAGAATGCTCGCGGATTTTATTTTAAATCGAACTGGGTTTTATCGAGCGAGGTTTAACAGTTCTTTCGGCGAAGCCAACAGATCGATCGCCACGAAGAAAATCTTATTCTCCGGATTGAGCAAAAATCGCCAAGCGATGTTCATGCCGACGTTGCCACCAAACCAGGGCGTTTGGACTTTACCCGTCACTTTAATCTGGGTATAGCCGTCCTCGGCCGGTTCTTCCACACCGCGTTCGGGGAGTAACTTGAGGTTTTGGCATTCTTCCCGGAAAAACCGCAGTACGTTATCCTTGCCGACGATCGGTTTTTGGAAAGGCGGTTGCAACGCACCGTCAGGCGCAAACAGTTCAATTAAGGTGTTGAAATCGTTGGCGTTCAAATTGTTCATGTATTGCAACACCGTAGGATTCGTAACGCCTTCAATCTTGACTTGGGTGCGCTGAGCCATGTCTTTCGGCGGCACAACGGGTTCCGCTACCCGTTGTTCGCCCACCTTACCTGCATCGAAGCCCATGCCGACGACGGCATTCCGTAACACGGTGATTTGCTGGCCGGGGTCGAGTCCGCGAATGGCTTGCAACACTGCCGAAGCGTTCGCCGACAGCTTGTAGCCTTCGGGAATGGGAGCCACCACGCCCTCTTCCATCAACTTTCCGAGCTGATACCAGAATCCCAGTTTAATGTTAGGAGACCAGCTTGCATAGGTGCGGCAGAGGGGCGTGTCCGCACGGTTAGCCAGGTCGCACATGGCCTGACTTTGCTCGAGGGCTGGCATCTGCCGAATTTCGTTTAAGGTGTTTTCAGCAAGGCTCATGCTGGCGGCACCCGGCGCAGCGATGGTGATGCTCTTACCCATTTCCAGGTAGGCGAACCAAATCAGAGCGAGTTGGTCTTCTGCGTTGAGTTGGTTAAACCGCGCGATCGTTGCAGGTACAACGTCGGCGGATAACGTATTGGGAAAAATTCCGCGAGCTGTATCGAGAGTAAATGGCATAGATTTATTTGGGCTGGGGTGTAAGAAGAACCTAACACAATCGGCGACTCAGGGATGAAGCATTGAGCGATCTCCAACGGAGCGATCGCGCTTAGGTGGCGTGGAACGGAGTACCGTGGGGATATTCGAGACGCGGCGTCTCACCGTCACATTGAGAATCACATTGAGAATCACATTGAGAAATTGTATGTGGGGGCAAGCCTCTGCGCTTGTCCATCTTTCGCCGTTTTGAGTATTGCTATTAGGAGTCAGTCTCAAATGTCGTCCGTTTCCCCCATTACTTTAACCCGCGAGAAGGAACCCCCGCTCTACCCGAGAGGGTGAGCGACGAGACGGACGCTCACGGTGGCGAACCGAGTTCGCCACCCCTGTCCTCATGAATCGCGGCGGATATTTGGGGTTGGGTGGTAGAATTTTCCGAAAGCCATCAACCCACTGGGATGGAAGCACCTTAAAGTCCAACACCCGCTCAAACCGAGGTTTTGGGGGTATTGAAGGGATTGCCGTTTGTGCTTGCTCTTGAACCTGGGTAGCGAGCGCGTCCTTCAAAGAAGTTGACGAAGGCTCTCGAGAGGTTAAGTACCGAACTTTGCCAACATTGAGAATAAGTTTCTCCAAGCCACTCCAACTCTCGCTTCCACTGGGGAAGCATTTTTTTGAGGTCGTAACCCGAGATGCCTTTCCCGGTTTGTCGGTAGGCTTCCGTCGTCAGTTGCAGAGAACGGTTCCACACCAAACGGCAGCAGCCGAAGCCTTTCTCCAGGGCGACTTCCTGCTCTTTCGTGGGGTAAATTCTCAGCTTAACGACTTTTATTAGTACGATTAATAATCGTGTTAAGCTCAGTTGAGCAGATTGATTTGTCGATCCGCAACCTTCCCGCTCGGCTATCCCAAGCGCCGCTCAACCTAACGGGTAGAGCGCGGGGCTTCCCGCCGAGAAGCTAAAGCGTTTAATTAAAGCAAAGCCCCACCGCGTCACGCGATAGGGCTTTTGCTTTGTATACCGAAAATGCCAGGAGGCGGATTTGAACCGCCGACACGAGGATTTTCAGTCCTCTGCTCTACCGACTGAGCTATCCCGGCTCGAGTTCGCTGTTTTTCAAGCGCTTTATCATCCTAACAAAGGATTTTGGGAAACGCAACCCCCTCGGGAAAGTTTTTTGGGAGAGCCGGAGAGGGGTAGGGGGTGTGACGCGGTCGAAAGATTGGGGTGAAATCTGGTTCCGGGTGTTTGACTGCGTCACGCACCTTGGACATCACCGCATCCCCTCATCCTTCTGCTGTCGGGCTTTGTAGAAGGTTTCGAGGCTGTCTCGATCGCCCACGAAACGCCAGTGCCAGGGTTCGTAAGCGATGTTCTGGGCATTGTCTTTGGGAAACGATAACTCAAAGCTGTAATAGGCGGCGTTGTTTTGCAGCCACTTGAAGGCTTTGGTGTTTTCAAATTCCGGGGAAACGTGCGTCGCGGGTACGTCGCCGTCTCCGATGTCGATGGCGTATCCGGTGTGGTGTTCGCTGTATCCTGGCGGTGCGCTGACTTCTGCCCGTTCGCTGGCGACTTGTCCCCGTTGGGCTTTCACCTCGAAAAAGAGGTATTGTTGGTCTTCGATGGAACGAAAGGCGGAAATCGGTACGAGACGCACGCCCTCAGCCCGGGCGTCCGCTTCCATTTGTAAATAGGCTTCTGCTGCTGCGCGACGCAGTTTGAGGCTGCCGTCGGCTACGATGGCTTTGAGTTCGTCGGGGGAGGCTTCGTCGTAGGGGAGATGTCCGAGAAGGTCGTCGCTGGGAACGGGTTCGGCGGTTTCGCCCGCTTGGGATTCGGCGGTTTCTTCAGACTGGGCGTTGGAACGGGCGAGGAGCGATCGCTCAGATTGCCAGATAAACCACAGGACGCCTCCGAGGGCGAGAACGCCCACGGCGGACAGTGCCATGAGACTGCCCATCACCCAACCTATGCCGCCTTGTTTCGCCCCGGATGGGGAACTGGCGGGGCTGGGAGCGTCTCGTAAGGCTTCTGGAATGTCGTCGATCGCAGCCCTGGAGGTCGTCTGTAGGGATTTGCCAGACCGACTTGATTTCTTCAAAACCCCTCTCCTACATTCAGCAAGGACTCGGTTCCGCGTCAGGGAACTGGACTCTAGAGTAATGCAAATGAGGGGGAAATGACAGGCGTGTTTTTGAGTGGGCTGTCGGCTTCTGCGACGCTTTTGCTGGCTTCTGTGGCGCTTCCCAGCGATCCGCCGTTGAAGTTTAAGGTTCTGCAACAGCCCCAGGGGGTGCGGTTGTACGGCAACGGGGTGGATGTGGTGCAGGAAATTGACCTCAGTGCGGGCGTCTCGCTGCAATTGTTCGACGATCGATCGATCGCGCTGGGGGAAGCTCACCAACCGGACGATTACGGCAATCTCCCTCAATACGATACGGGGGTGAGCCTGCGGGTGCGGGCGCAACCGCTACGACAGCACTGGCAGCATTTGGTTGAAGACTGGGGCGATCGCGCGTTTTCGGTCGTCAACGGCCAGTTTTTCGGCTCCTCTCCCCTTCAATTGGCGTTTCCGGTGAAAGCCAACGGCACGATTTACAGTGGCGGCTATGCCGGAGAGGGGGAATATGCGGGGGAAAAAGTCCTGTTAGCGATTTCTGGTGACGAGGCGCAGATTCTCCCTTTTCCGGAAGTGGGTTTTCCTGAAAATCCCCTGTTTTCGCCGATTCCCGATTTAATTGTCGGTTTGGACGAGTTGGCGGACAAGGGCGTTAAACGCAACGTGGGGCGCACGTTTGTGGGGGTGGGCGATCGAGACGGAAACGGTACCACGGAAACGCTCTGGGTGTTCGCCTCGCCGCGATCGACCCAGTTACGGGCGTCTCGGGTGTTACGGGCTTTTGGAGCCTCTGCGGTGATGATGCTCGATGGCGGCGGTTCGACTCAGTTGATGGTTCGCGGGGTGGAATTCGTTCGATCGAGCGACAAGGTACGGCGAGACATCCCCCATGCGATCGGGGTGGTTTTACCGGAACGGTCGATCGACTAACCCAACTTATCAACGGTCATTTTTAACTGTTATCAAATAGATATCCGGAGGGGCGAACACCGTTCGCCCTCGCTCGATTTCGTTTTTTTTAAGTCTAAATTTTAGTTGTTTTTTATTAAAAAAACTTTTAATATTTTCTTGATTTTTATTAACAAAAAACCGAACAAAAACAGTATTTTTATGATAAAATAAGACTAAAGAATAATTTTTATAGACTTTATAAAAAACCAAAAATATTATCATTCAGGAGACTGTTAATTGTGTGCATTGACCACGATCGCCTATTCAAAACCCTCTTATCCACCTTCTTCTGGGAATTCCTCGATCTCTTCTTCCCCACTATCGCCGAAGCCGTAGACAGAGACTCAATTTCCTTCCTTCCCCAAGAAGTCTTCACCGACATCACCTCCGGGGAACGCCGGGAAATCGACGTCTTAGTTCGAGCCAAATTCCGCCAACAGGACAGCTTTTTCCTGATTCATACCGAGGCACTGGTCGTGTAAAGTGGGAGATATAATCTCCTCGAAAATTACCCATGAAT
>NZ_JBNGCO010000185.1:0-5704 GCF_049974805.1 Baaleninema sp. | reverse complement strand
CATCATCCCCTCATCTCATCATCCCCTCATCTCATCATCCCCTCATCTCATCATCACCAATGCGGTTCGCCAAACAACACCATCGAACAGGTGATTTGCTTGAGAAGCTGTTCGGCGACGTCGCTGACGGCTAACCCCCCAGCGGTTCGGCGGCGGCGGGAACATAACACCACCATTTCGGTCGATCGCGCCGCCTCGAGAATCGCTTGGGCGATATCGTCGTGAACGATCGACTTCATATCCGCTTTTACATCCACCTCGGTTTCAGAAAACACCGCCCACAGCGACGACTCGAAGGCTTCGATTTTTTCGGGGGTGGTGCGTCGATCGCAGACGTGCAGCAACGTCAACTCTGCATCGTTGGAGGCGGCGAACAACTGGGCGAACCGCATCGCTTCCAACACTTGCGGGGCGAGACTTTTCACCGGAACTAAGATGCGGTGAATGTTCGACGGTTCGTCCAACAAACGCATCACCCCAACCGGACAGTGAGAGGACCAAAACACGCTGTCGATGATGTTTCCGAACAATCGCGCCCGAATCCCGATATTTTCGTTCCACCCCATAACGATGGCGCTGACGTTCTGTTCGCGGGCGGTGCGACTGATTCCGTGGGCGATATCGCTATCGATGCGGATGCGGGGCGTCGCCTCCACGCCGAAGTCCTGACTGACTTCTAACGCCCGTTGTAGCAGTCGTTCCCCCCGTTGAAGGGCTAAGTCTAACTCCGGTTCGTCCATGTGGGCTTGGGCGGGCGCGATCGACAGCGGTACGATCGATCCTCCCCGTTGACGGGCGATAATCGCCGCCATCTCGATTAAATAGCGTTCCGTGAGGGGGTTCGCCACGGGAACCAACACGGTAAACGGCTGTTCCGACTGGAAAAAGGGAATCGAGGGGGAGGTGTCCGGTTCTGGCGGTTTCGCTGTTGCGGGAGACAGGGGCAGTTTCTGGGCGAAGTGGGACGTAGCCACCGGCCCCACCACCGACGTCACCAACATCAACACCACGACGCTGTTAAATACCGATTCGGGCAACAATCCCGCCTGATTCCCGGCTAACGCCGCCGCCAAGGTGGCCGCCACCTGGGGAATCGACAGGGACCACATGGTCATTGCCGCCGGCCAACTGTAGTTATAAAGTTGTTTGGCCAGCATCGCCGCCAAAAACTTACTCACCAGCAGGTTGACGACGATGGCCAGCATCAAACTGAAGTTGCTGGTAAAACTTTCGAGAAATGCCGAAACATCCAGCAGCAACCCCATTCCCACGAAAAAAAACGGGATAAACAGGGTACTGCCGACGAATTCCACTTTGTCTTCTACCGGCCCCCGTCCGACTACGTCGTTGACGGCCAACCCGGCCAAAAACGCCCCGACGATTTTATCGACGTTAATCAATTGAGCGCCCACCGAGGCGACGAACACCGCCAACAATACGAACAAAAATTGGTTGCTTTCTTCGTCTCCTGTGCGGCGGAAGTATTCTTTCCCCGCCCAGTCCAATCCGACTAGAACCGTCACGGCGTACAGTACTAAGGCCACCAGTTGCACCACCAAGCTGGTGGCGGAAAACTCCCCGGTGTGAACGGACACGCAGATGGCTAACACCAGTAAGGCGGTGATGTCGGTGAAAATCGTTGCCCCGATGGTGACGGTGATGGCTTCGTTACCGCCAACCCCCAGGCGTGTCACGATGGGATAGCCTAGCAGCGTGTGGGATGCCATCAAGGAACCGATGAGGATAGCAGCGTTGGGACCAAAGCCGAAGAGGGTGGCTGTGGCTGCCCCCGTTAACAGGGGAATGGCGAAGGTGGCGAGGCCGAAACCGAGCGATCGATCCTTTTTTTTGCGAAATTCCGCTAGGTCGATTTCTAAACCCGCCACGAACATCAGATAAATTTTGCCGATGTCTGTAAACAGTTTCATGTAGTCGGTTTCGGGATCGAGCAGTCCCAAGCCGTCGGTGCCGAGAACTACCCCCGCGACGATGAGTCCCACCAGTCCCGGCAGGCGCAATCTCTCAAACAGGGGGGGAACTGTCAGCACCACTAACAGCAGAATCGTAAAAGATATGATCGGCGTATCCGGAAACAGTTCTTGTAGTTGTTCCATGGCTATCGAGAGCGTAAGGTGGGGCGCTAACTGGGTCGATCATGATCGAGCGCGCAATTTCCCTTGCGGTCGATCGCTACGTTCAGATTTCTTAATCCTTGTAATTTAAAGATTTAAATTACAGGTTTTTTTGATATAATATACTATAATAAATTATCATATTTTTTTGAATACAAAAATAAACGATCGAAATGCCTGATATCGTAGACATTGCCGTGGGTGCGGGTTCCTTTGAAACCCTCGTTACCGCCGTAAAAACCGCCGACTTAGTGGACGTTCTGAAAAGTCCCGGCCCCTTTACCGTCTTCGCGCCCACAGACGACGCCTTCGCCAAACTGCCGCCGGGAACGGTTCAAACTTTGGTACAAAACCCGCCGCAACTGGCGCGAATCCTGAAATATCACGTGGTTTCCGGCAAGTATACTCGCGCCGATCTCGAAAGTGTTTCTTCCCTGGATTCCGTGGAAGGGGCGCCCATTTCCATCGACTGTTCGGACGGCTTTGAAGTTAAAAATGCCACGGTAATTAACGCCGACATCGAAGCCGATAACGGTGTGATTCACGTCATCGACAACGTAATTTTGATGGGATAGAACGAACTGTCTCTCAATCCCTTAAAATTAGAGGGGTGTCCGTCAGCTTCGGAGGTTCATGTCCGCACCGATCGCGCAACCGACATCCCTCGAGTTCGCCCTCAAACAACATTTCGGCTACGATCGCTTTCGCCCCGGCCAGCAACAGATCGTTGAAACGGCCCTTCACAACCGCGATCTGTTGGTAATTATGCCCACAGGGGGCGGAAAATCCCTCTGTTACCAGCTTCCGGCGTTGTTGCGCCCCGGCGTGACGGTGGTGGTGTCGCCGCTAATCGCCCTGATGCAAGACCAAGTTCAAGCGTTGCAAAACAACGGAATCGGGGCGACGTTTCTCAACAGTACCGTCAGCGGGATCGAAATTCGCGATCGCGCCCAAGCGGTTCTCAGCGGAGAGGCGAAACTCCTCTACGTCGCCCCAGAACGGCTGTTAAGCGACAATTTCCTACAATTTCTCGATACGGCGCGATCGAACATCGGACTGGCTGGATTCGCCATCGATGAAGCCCACTGCGTCTCGGAATGGGGTCACGATTTCCGCCCGGAATACCGCCAACTTTCTCAACTGCGACGCCGTTACCCAGATGTTCCTGTAATGGCGTTAACCGCCACCGCCACCGATCGCGTCCGTCAGGACATCGTACAACAACTGGCGTTGCGACAACCCCACATCCACGTCGCCAGTTTCCACCGCCCCAACCTCTACTATGAAGTTCGCCCCAAAACCCGCAACACCTACTCGGACATTCTGCAAGTTATCCGACAAGGAGGGTCGGGAATCGTCTACTGTCTCAGTCGCCGCCAAGTGGACAAACTGGCGTCTGAACTGCAAGAAGACGGGATTTCCGCTTTACCCTACCACGCGGGAATGAGCGATGGCGATCGAACGGAAAACCAAACCCGTTTCATCCGCGACGACGTTCAAGTGATTGTAGCGACAATCGCCTTCGGAATGGGAATCGACAAACCGGACGTGCGCTTCGTCATCCACCACGATCTTCCCAAAACTCTGGAAAGTTACTATCAAGAAACTGGACGGGCGGGGCGCGACGGCGAACCTTCTCGCTGTATCCTGTTTTTCAGTTACGGCGACGTGGGAAAAGTCGAGTGGATTATCAATCAAAAACCCGATCCCCAAGAACAGCGTATCGCCAAACAACAACTGCGCCAAGTTATCGATTACGCGGAAAGTACTGAATGCCGAAAAGCAATTCAACTGCGATATTTCGGCGAAGAACTCGATCGCAAATGCCAGCAGTGCGATAACTGTTGCCATCCCAAACCCGTCGAAGACTGGACGATCGAGGCGATGAAATTCCTTTCTTGCGTCGCCCGCTGTCGCGAACGGTTTGGCATCACCCACATTATCGATGTATTGCGCGGTTCCCGCAAGTCGAAAATTCAGAAATACGGACATCACCAGCTTTCGACTTACGGAATTGGGAAAGATCGCACCGCCGAAGAGTGGAAATTACTGGCGCGATCGCTCAAACAACGGGGATTTGTTGACGAAACCGACGATGGGTATCCGGTGTTGAAACTCAACCCCCTCAGTTGGGAGATTATGCGGCGACAGCGCCAGGTAGAAATCGCGGTTCCGCGCAAAGTTTCGGTGATGGAAGCCGACACCCGCAGCCAAGGGGCGATCGATGCAGAAATGCTGTTGTTCGAGTTGCGATCGCTTCGCAAACAAATCGCCGACGAGCGATCGGTGGCACCTTACACTATTTTTGCAGATTCGACGTTACAACTGATGGCGCGACAGCGTCCCCAAACCTTGGAGGCGTTTTCAAGACTTTCTGGGGTGGGGAAATACAAACTCGAACAATATGGCGATCAATTCGTGGGGGCGATTCGAGAATACTTGCGAAAACAGGGGTCTGTTTCGATTCGTCCTTCTCGAAAATCTTCCGCCAAATCGAGCAGTTTATATTCGGACACTCGCCGCCATAGCTTGGAATTGTTTCAACAAGGAATGGCGTTAGAAGATATTGCTTTAGAACGCAATCTTTCCCCAAAAACGGTGTTTTCTCACCTGGAATCTTTGATTCGAGCCGGAGAAGATATCGACCTCGATCGCCTGGTTTCGCCAGAACGCCAACAAGTCATCCGTCAAGCGATTCGGACGTTAAAACCCGAAAAACTCAAGCCGATTTACGAATATTTGGGCAGTGGCGAATACAGTTACGAAGAAATTCGACTCGTGAAAGCGAAAATGGATGTTTTAAACGAATAACAGAAGGCTAAATTTTTAACTCAAAAAATATAGCGATCCTTCCTTCTTGGCACTAAATAGCTTGTTAAAACGGGTCTTCTGAGTTTGAGGTGATAAGCGGATTTTATATCCCCCCCAACCCCCCTTTCAAAGGGGGGCGAAGGGGGGATGCGCCCCTACCCAGATTTTGTATTCAAATTAACCAATTACACCCTAATCTCTAAAGACCCGTTAAAACTTCATTCCGTTGGTCGATTGTTTCTCCAGATCCTCGATTTTTGTTAATATGACGATAATATTATATGGCAATTTACTGAAATATAATGTTGCCGCGAATGACTTAATATTACTTTTTTTTACGAAAAGTCTTAAAATCATGACATACGTTCAATGACTTCCATACCAGGAGGTTGAGCGATCGTAAGTTGCATAATTTCAAAAAACAGTATTATTTGTATACCCCCCCCTGCTCGAAAATTGACATGAGGCGATATAATCGTGGCACACTAAGATGTCAAACGGTTTCCAACCAAGAGTTGTAGGGTGTATTCGCTTATATTTAGCGACTGTCATTTTTGGGCTGTAATCTTAGTGTGATTACTTAAAAAAGCCGTTTCTTTTAAATAAAAAATGGCTTTTGCGATATGAATAGAACCCTAAAAAACACCAAATTTTGACGGATTATACATCCAATAACGATCGATTTTTGGCATGTTCTGACAGGATATGACCGAAAATTAGGGGTTTCAAGCCCCGCCCTTCCAGGGCGGCATTTAAAATGC
>NZ_JBNGCO010000184.1:0-5741 GCF_049974805.1 Baaleninema sp. | reverse complement strand
GCTCAGGATAGATTTTTCGAGCTTGGGTTAAGGCTTTACACTGGCTTGAAAAGCTAGGTCGGGGCGCGTCGGCCCGAATGACGTACTCACCTCGAAGAGAGCATCGGTCGATGGGACAGGCTCTCGACTTGTACCAGTCTTTGCGCTCTGCCAAAGCATAGTTCCAGACCCGACGAGAGGTTTCGAGCCATTCGTCATAGGTTTGTTGTTGCTGTTGGGTTAGCTGAAGTTTGTACTGATACGTGAGGTTAATCATCACCTAAAAACGACACAATCTGTTTTTAGACTAGCAAAGATTGTTGAAATATGCAATCAAAAAGTCGCCCTAGAAGGGCGAGGCTCTAACCCCAAAATTTTCGGTAGGGGCGACTCTTGGCGATCGCCCTCTACGCTGTCAGGATTGGCTGACTGTCAGACTTAGGCACTAGCCAGGTATTCGTCCAAGGCTTCGGAACCGCCGATGTGTTTGCCGTCTACGAACACTTGAGGAACGGTGGTACTTCCACTCATGGCTTTGAGCGATCGCGCCGTGGCGTCTCGTCCTACCACGATTTCTTCGTAGTTTAAACCCTGTTCTTGGAGCTTCGTTTTGGCTTTCGCGCAGAAGGGGCAGCCAATTTTGGTAAACAGGGAGATGTATTTTGGCTTCGCCTCGGGATTGATGTAGTTCAACATCGTTTCAGCATCGGAGACTTCAAAGGGATCTCCCGGTTTTTCCGGTTCGATAAACATTTTCTCGATGACGCCATCTTTGACGAGCATGGAGTACCGCCAAGAGCGTTTCCCGAAGCCGAGGTCGCTTTTATCGACGAGCAGCCCCATTTGTTCGGTGAATTCAGCGTTTCCGTCGGGAATCAGCGTCACGTTTTCAGCTTCTTGGTCTTTCGCCCATTCGTTCATGACGAAGGTATCGTTGACGGACAGACAGATGATGTCGTCAACACCGTTTTCTTTGAACACTCCTGCTAACTGGTTGTAGCCGGGAAGGTGACTCGAGGAACAAGTCGGCGTGAACGCACCGGGAAGAGCGAAGACAATTACCGTTTTTCCGGAAAACAGTTCGTCTGTGGTGATATCGACCCATTCGTCGTTGCTCCGGGCGCGAAACGTTACGTTGGGAACGCGCTGACCTTCTTTGTTCTCGAACATAGCAGTTTTCTCCTTCAGCCTTAATTCATAATCGTTATGAGTTTAGTTTAGCCGTCGATATAAAGATTTGTCAAGCCTCGGCCGAAAAAAACAGTCCCTCATGAAAATTTATCGATATTACGCTGTTTGAAGCTTAAGTGATTTTGGGGCTGCTGGTATCTATCCGAAGGAAGAAGCGGAAACAAGGAAGAAGCGGAAACAGTGAGCAGTGAGTAGGGTACAGCGGCAGGGTGTATGACGCGGCCGGGAAATGTGGGTGAAGTCAGGCCAACCTTGTCTGACCGCGTATTACCGCGTCACTCCCTCTCCCTACCGATCGTCTGCGTTGAGTGCCGTAAACTAAGCTCTATTGGAGTGTGAGGAGCCAAGGATATGCTGAGTTGGGAGCGTATTTGTAAAATTACGGACAAGCCGAGTCACGAAGAACGGATTCGCGATCGCGCTTGGGTGGAAATCGATTTAGAAGCCCTCGATCGCAACGTTGGCAACCTGCGCCGCCTCTTGTCCCCTCAAACAGCGTTGATGGCGGTGGTGAAAGCGGACGCCTACGGACATGGTGCGATTCCCGTAGCGCAAACGGTTCTCGAGGCGGGGGCAGATTGGTTGGGTGTGGCGACGGTATCCGAAGGTATCGAACTCCGTCAGGCGGGGATTTCTGCGCCGATTTTGGTCTTGGGGGCTACGACAACGGCCGAACAGTTACGCGCGTTGGTTCGCTGGCACCTACAACCGACGCTTTCGAGTCCGCAGCAGGCGTGCGTATTTTCAGAAAACCTCTCGGCTGACGAAGAACCCCTCTCCGTTCATCTGAAATTGGATACAGGAATGTCGCGGTTGGGCGTCTCTTGGAAGGAGGCGATGGATTTCGTGCAGTTGGTGCGCCGTTTGCCGAATTTAAAAATCGCCAGTCTGTATTCTCACTTGGCTACCGCCGACGATCGCGATCGCACGGTGACGAACTTACAACACCAACGGTTCCAAGAAGCGATCGCCCGTTTGCAACAGGCCGGAATTCCGTTACCCCGCTTGCATTTGAGCAACTCTGCCGCCACGTTGTTGTCTCCCAGTTTTCATTACGATCTCGTGCGGGTGGGGTTGGCACTGTACGGACATTATCCCGCACCTCATTTTCAGTCGGCGGTGGAACTGTCTCCCGTGATGCAGGTCAAGGCGCGAGTGACGCAGGTGAAAAGCGTTCCCGCCGGAACGGGAGTCAGTTACGGTCATCAGTTCGTGACGCAGCGGGAGACGCGGTTGGCGGTGGTGGGTATCGGCTACGCCGACGGCGTTCCGCGCAATCTCTCCAACCGCATGGAAGTGTTACTATCGCGGCGAGGGCAGGTTTGGCGAGTTCCCCAGGTAGGAGCGATTACAATGGATCAACTCATGCTCGACGTCACGGACGTTCCCGAGGTCTGCGTGGGGGATGTGGTGACGGTATTGGGTAGCGTTGGCGGCGATCGCGTGGTGGCGGAAGACTGGGCGATCGCTCTCAACACGATTTCTTGGGAAATTCTGTGTGGGTTCAAACATCGACTTCCCCGAGTCAGGGTCTAGGATGGCGGCGAATCTCGTCGGACACCGCCGGAAAAAAATTGAGAGGCTTCCCCGATTTTCGGCAGCGCGATCGATAGATGGACTGGTGTCGAAGCGATTGCTTCGGCGACTGGAGAGATGCTTTCGCTCCCCCCCCGCTGCCAATTAATATTAAATAGCAGAGATCGAACAAGGGCTTCACAATTAAGAGATCGGTAAGAGATCGGATCGCACGGTTTCGACTTCCTCCGATCGATGGCATCCAACCGCTGACCTCAATCCGCTGACATTAGCTGACATTAATTTTGCATCTGCCCTCACACCCATCATGCAGATTCGACCCCACGACGACCCTCAATATCAAGAACTCCGATCTCGCTTGCGGGAAATTCGCGATCTTCAAGCCGCAGCATCGGTCTTGAAGTGGGATCGCGCCACCTATATGCCTCCTGGGGGGGTGATAGCGCGAGGACAGCAGATCGCGACGTTGCGCAAACTCGCTCACGACCAACTCACCGATCCGGCGTTGGGAGAACTGCTGGAAAATCTGCGAGATTTCGAGCGCAGTTTGCCTTACGAGTCCGACGACGCCAGCATCGTCCGTTTAGCGCGGCGAGATGTCCATCGCGCCCTTCGCATTCCGTCTTCCTTTGTTGCCACCCTCTCGAGTCACCAAACCGATGCTTACGTGGCCTGGACGAAAGCCAAGCCGGACGGCAATTTCGAGGCAGTCCGGCCGTTTTTGGAAAAAACCCTGGAGTTGAGTCGAGAGTGGGCGAGTTTCTTTCCCGAGAGCGATCGCATCGCCGATGCGCTGATTGCCGAGGAAGACGAAGGGATGACGACGCAGACGGTGCAGGGCTTGTTCGAGACGCTGCGATCGCAACTGGTGCCCCTCGTCGAGGCCATCGCCGAACGCCCCCAACTCGACGATCGCATTCTCAGTCAACATTTCGACGAAACCACCCAACTGAATTTCTGTTACAAAGCGGTCGATCGCGTCGGTTACGATTTCCATCGCGGCCGTCTCGATCGCTCTCCCCATCCTTTCACCACCCGCCTGTCTCACGGCGACGTTCGCATCACCACCCGCGTCCGTCCCCACCAACTCACCGAAAGTATCTTCAGCAGCCTCCACGAAATGGGTCATGCCCTTTACGAACAGGGCATTGAAGCCGCTTTCGACGGGACGCCCCTGGCGCGAGGCACCTCGGCGGGAATGCACGAGGGTCAAGCTCGCTTGTGGGAAAACTTCATCGGACGCTCTCGCGCCTTTTGGGAATGTTTTTACCCCTGGCTGCAAGGAATGTTTTTACGCCAGTTGGGTCAAGTTCCCGTCAACGAGTTCTATCGCGCCATTAACAAGGTCGAACGGACTCTGGTTCGCACTTCGGCCGACGAGGTGACGTACAATCTCCACGCCATTCTTCGCTTCGATTTAGAAGTGGCGATGTTGGAAGGTCGCTTAGCCGTCAAAGACCTACCCGAGGCTTGGAACGAACGCTATCGTCAGGATTTGGGTATCGTCCCGCAACAACACACCGAGGGCGTGTTACAAGACGTTCACTGGTTTGTCGAAACCATCGGCGGACAGTTCCAAGGCTATACTTTGGGTAATTTGATGGCTGCCCAGTTGTACGAGTCCGCCTTGAAACTACATCCGGAGATTCCCGTAGACATCGAACGGGGTAATTTCGAGACCCTCCATCGCTGGCTGCAACGCAATATTTACCGCCACGGACGCAAGTTCACCGCGAACGAGTTAGTGTTGCGCGTGACGGGAAAACCGCTTCACGTCGATCCGTTCGTTCGTTACCTAAACCAGAAATATGGAGATTTGTACGATATTCACGGGCGGTAAAGTCCAACTGACAGAAATTCCCTAGAACGGTGAATCCCTCTGCCCCGTCGTAGAGGAAAGCTTGAAGGTACGGTCGAGCATGGCTGATACACAACAAAACGCGATCGCCTGTTTGCAGATTTTGGCCGCCATCGCCAAAGCGGACGGAGACATCTTGGAGGAAGAAAAACAAGCGTTAGTCAAGGCGGTTGAGGCATTGCGATCGCTCCTGAGAGAGGACGTTACGGTCGATCGTCTCCTGCAACAGGAGTATTCCCCAGACGAGATCGCCACGAACCTCGACGATCCGACACTTCAGGTTTTGCTCTACGAAGCCGCACAGTCAATGGCTGAAATTCACGGCACCGTTCCCGCCGAACAAACCATTTTAGATACCCTTGGCAGGACTTTTAACCTCAAAGAATTAAATATCGTCAGATTGGACATCGCCATCGACAAATTACAAGCCGCTCTTCTCCCCAATTCCGACAGACAACAGATGGCACGAATGGCACAACGGAATCGGATCGCCGCAGAAGTTCGACAACTCAGCCTCGACTATGCCATTGGCATCTCGATTTTGGGATTTAACCCTTTTCCGGGTTTGACGTTGGCGACGACTCTGTTAGCGTTCTTTCTCATACTTAAAATGATGCGAGATATTGGTGTGAAATGGGGCTATCCCAAAAATCTCGCTCGTCTTGCCGTTCTGGGAAACTTGTTTAGTGGCATCGGAGCCATCGTAGCGGGGCTAAGTGTCTGGGCGACTCTATCGTTTATCGGTTTTTGGGTTCCGGTGTTCGGATATTTCGGGCTGCCAGGGTTTTTCTTCACAACGACTTGGGCCATCGGTCGCGCGACGAGCCTCTATTACTCGAGTGAGGGGCGTCTTCCTGCCCAACTTTGAGGGGTTCACAGGAGCGATCGTACCCATTTTCGATCGTCGATCGTCGATCGTTGGCAGAAGCGGCATCGCGTCACCGATGCCCCGAAAATTGACAAGCGCGGCTCTCAAAGGAACCAATCTTGGCTGACATCCTCCCGACACCGACCCGTTCCGGGTACGGTGCGGGGTTCCTCCTTCAACGAGCCAACTTACTCGACTGGAGTTTTGACTACGGAAAATAGTCCCGACCTTTCAAGAGGGGACTCAGCAGCAGAGAACGAATTTTGTGGGCTGGTTTAACGCTGCCAACCCACCCGCTTTTTGTAGCGC
>NZ_JBNGCO010000183.1:0-5788 GCF_049974805.1 Baaleninema sp. | reverse complement strand
GGCTTGTGCAAGTCTATGGGCGCGATCGCCGCCTGCTCTGCGTCCTCGAGTCGTCTCACGCCTGGACTTTTTTGTTGGGCTGTGGGTTCGGTCTCCTACTGGCGGTGGGGTGGTACAACCTTGCTAGTTCCAGTCCCTCCACGACTTACGAGCCGGCAACAAGACCCGCCGAAATGTGGATCGATTAGCTCAGTCTTTCCTCGAAGAGTTGTGTGAACACGACTCCTGTTTCCGATTTGGCCGGCTTTGTACCGTCCTCTGGTGAAAACCAGCCGAGGTGAAAACCAGCAGAGGCTAGCGGCTTCGACTCGATAGCTAGGAGGGAGCCGGCCAGTCCACCACAGGAGCCAGGTTGACACTCTCCACCCATCACGGGGGCTTCTTCTTTGAGCGATCCGACTGTCCCTGACAACCGCGTTGCACCATTTACCGAACTGAGATCGACCCGCCGAGGTGAATTGACTTGGCGAGACAGTCGTTTTTAACGAGATTCCGATTTCGATCGCCATTGACATTGACCCGAGATATACGGCTTTTCCGAGAATAAAAGGAAAACTTATGATTTAAATTTGACATTACTTAGCAGATTCATCGAGAGCGATCGCCAAAATTGGCGATTTTAAGATAAACTTAATGGCATAGACTTAAGTGTATAGAGATTTAAGTCTTCATTGACCGCACTCTATGGCAGGTGTGGCAGGACAGCGACACCTTCGAGACCCATTGGGAGAGCGGCCACTTCTGAACACCCTGTCAACAGGTATTCCCGTAACACCTGTGCTGTCGGGAGGAAGTGCTTGATTCCTAAGTTCTTCAACTGTTCAAAGCTCACTTATTGCAATCATCGCTCCTCGTTAGAGGAGACCAAAGGAGGTATTCATGGCAAATTTCTCTCCCATGACTCGATCGCTCGGTGCTGGATGCTTCGAGTCGTCCCCTGTTGACCTATACCGATCTCATCAACTGGGCTAATCTGGGCGTTCAGTCGATGCAGTCCCCGAACGCGCAGCCATTTCCGGCTCAAGCGCGAAAAACGACCGCTCCCCATCTGAGCGGATACCCAAAAACCCTTTCCCAGAGAGATCGCTCGGATTTTACGAACCCATTTCTGGTGAACGATGGCCTCAACCAGCCATTGTTAATGAATCACCACTGATTAGCGAGATCGTTGGCGATCGCCAGATCGAAACCTTCGCTTCCAGCACACGACGTACCGGGATGCAGATGCATTTTTAGTGGCGGTTTGACTCGCCGCTCGCCCGGATGCGTGGAGCTAGGCACCTAGGATTCGAGGCCACCCTTGCCTGCCGTCCTGACCCCTAAGATCCGATCGAGGAGGAATTACAACGTGGATTTTTTATCCGATTTCTTGACACGCTTCCTGGATAAGTTGCAGTCCCCAACACTCGGCTTTCTGATTGGTGGTATGGTCGTTGCCGCCGTCAATAGCCGACTGCAAATTCCAGATGCGATCTATAAGTTCATCGTCTTCATGCTGCTCATCAAAGTCGGCCTGAGCGGCGGTATTGCGATCCGCAATGCCAATTTGGCAGAGATGCTGTTACCCGCACTGTTCGCTGCGATCGTCGGGATACTGATCGTGTTCATCGCACGCAACACCCTGGCCAGGCTACCGAAGGTCAAAACCGTAGATGCCATTGCGACTGGGGGCTTATTCGGTGCCGTGAGTGGCTCTACCCTCGCCGCGGGTTTGACAATGCTGGAATCGGAAGGCATGCAATACGAAGCCTGGGCTGCTGCACTGTATCCCTTCATGGATATCCCAGCCCTCGTCACGGCCATTGTTTTGGCCAGCATTTATACCGGCAAGCAAAAGTCTCTCAGCCAGCAGGAATCTCTCAGCAAGCAGGAGTCTCTCAGCAAGCAGGAGTCTCTCAGCAAGCAGCCGGTTGCCGCAGGTGGGTATCCCAGCGAACAGGAGTATCCCACCACCCGGCAGGAGTATCTCAGCCAGCAGCGCGGTACCGTAGACACGCGGGTCAAGATCTGGCCGATCGTGAAGGACAGCCTCCAGGGATCTGCCCTATCGGCATTGCTACTCGGTCTCGCTCTAGGCATACTCACCCAGCCGGAAAGCGTCTATGAGAGCTTCTTCAATCCCCTCTTTCGCGGTCTGCTTTCGATCCTGATGCTAGTCATGGGTATGGAGGCATGGGCAAGAATCGGCGAGCTGCGCAAGGTGGCTCAGTGGTACGCTGTATATGCTGTGGTGGCCCCGCTGCTACATGGGCTTATTGGCTTCGGTCTCGGCATGGTCGCCCACTACACTACAGGATTCAGCCCTGGCGGAGTCGTCATCCTGTCCGTCATCGCCGCCTCCAGTTCAGATATCTCAGGACCGCCTACTTTACGAGCCGGTATTCCCAAGGCCAATCCCTCCGCCTACATCGGTTCGTCCACAGCCGTCGGTACGCCAATTGCGCTTGCCGTGGGAATACCGCTCTTCATCGGACTCGCCCAGACTCTGATGGGAGGTGGCTGATTCCAGACGGGTCGCGGTCTGCTGGCGCTCCTCTAGTCCGGCAGACCGACGCGGCGGCTATGTCAAGGTCTGCGTCGTCTTTCTGCAACAGCTACGTGGCATATCGGTCTAGGTTGTCGACTTCCTCGCCAGCGTCAACGTCCAGCAGGAACGAAACAGGGCTACCCAAAAGCCGGGGTCATGCACCCCGGCTTTTGGGTTCGATGGTCTGGATTTCGAGCATGGCGTTCTCAAACGCCGAGTTCGGGAATGGAGATCGATCGCATCCGTTCTTCGAGGTCTCGAGCGGTAATATCGACCACGACGCCGACGATGGGGCCGGTTTGACCGATGCGAACCACCGTATCGACTTCCGGGCCGTTTTCGCCGTTGAAAGAGAGGAGATTTGATAAATCCACGCTGTCGTCGAGGGCGTAATCGTTGAAGTTAACCGCTAGAATATCGTCGTCGAAGTCGAAATCGATGGCCGCGTCCGCGTCGAGAATGTCCGTTACAGCATCTTGACTGCGGAATATTAAGGTATCGTCTCCTTCGCCACCTCGCATATCGTCAACGCCAAACCCGCCGAGGATGAGGTCGTCGTCATCGTTTCCCGAGAGAACGTCGTTTCCGTCTCCTCCGACGAGGGTATCGTCGTCGCCACCGCCGTTGAGGGTGTCGTTCCCGCGATCGCCGCTGAGAAAATCTTCGTCTTCTTGTCCGTACAGCCAATCGTTGTTTTGGCCGCCGAAGAGGGTGTCTTCGCCGTCGCCACCGAGGAGAATGTCGTCGCCGAGATTGCCGAAAACGAGATCGTCGTCGTCTCCTCCGGAAACGAAATCGTTGTCTCGTCCGGCGGCGAGGGTGTCGTCGCCGCCGTTTCCGAAAAGGCTGTCGTTACCTTGGTTGCCGAAATAAATGCGCTCGGCGTTATTGTCGATACCGGTGTCGTTTCCGACTTTGAGAACGAACGCATCGATCCCGACAGACGCCGCTAGTTGTTGTTGTTGGGTTAGGGGAAGGGCGTCGTAGGTGATGATGTCGTCGCCGTCGGTGGCGATGGCAAAATCGAAGTCGTTCCCGAGTTGAATCGCTGAAAGGGTCATAATTCAATGGAGCTTGCGGTGCTGCCAAGTTGAGAAAAAGAAGCCAACAGGATGTCAGTCTTTGTTTTTTAAGTTCGATCGAGTCGGGAAGTTTACCGGAAAGTCAAGGCGATCGACAGCTCGCTAGATCGATGGCCTCGAACCCCTCTCTCTACAGAACAGGACTCCCTCGAAACGGTTTGAGTTCCCTGGGCGGGTTTTAGGATGTCAGCGGTTGCGATGGGGGAGGCTGCTCTAAAGCGGAATTTTTCGACCCTTTATAACTTTTGGTGACTGATTTCAAAGGATTTGAGGGAATTTTAACAGTAAGGAACGCCCGCAGCGGTTTGTAAAGTTTTCGCGATTTTAGCGAGGCGAACCCGATCGCACGAGATTTCAGCCGTAGATCTTCTCGTATCTTGACTCGAGTGAGGCGGTTCGATCGAACCCAATCCGGTTGTCAATGCTGAAGTCGAGGCTTGTGGCTATAGACAGAGGATTACAATAAAACTTAGGAAACGCTTGCTCGAAATCAACACGATCGCACCCTCAAGAGTTTTTACCGATAGGGCGATCGACCTCATGATTTGGGTTTTCGGTTCGTTCGAGTCAGGGCTGGCATCTCTAATTTCTATATATTTTGAGCGGTATGCACTTTAGTATCGTTATAACGACATACAACCGCTTATCCCTTCTCAAACGCGCGATCGACTCCGCCTTGGCTCAAACTTTGCCCTGTGAAGTAGTCGTTGCGGACGACTGCTCTTGTGACGGAACCCAAGAGTACGTTCTCGAATTACAAGCAGCGTTGCGAGATATTGGCGATACGCGACTGATTTACCATCGAAATTCCACCAATTGCGGACATTCTGCCACGATGAACGCGGGGGTACGCGTGGCCTCGGGACAATGGATCAAACCCCTCGACGACGACGATTATCTCGACTCCACTTGTTTGGCGCAAATGTGGAAGGCCATCGAACGACATCCCGAGGCGGTGATTTGTTCCTGTCAAGCTGCTCAAGTGAACGCTGAAGAAGTCGAACTCAGTCGCACGCCGCGCACGGGGCCGGGAAAAGCATTTTATATTCCTCAAGAAGATATTCATTATGGAATGCTTTTAGAAATCGTTCCCTTTGGAACGCCCGTTCAAGTTGCCTTTCAACAGGAGGCGTTTTGGAAAGCGGGGGGATGGGATTCGCAGTTTGACGGCAATTGTGACGATATCGATTCTTGGATTAAAATCTCCCAGTTCGGCGATGCTATTTTTTTGAATCAGTGTTTGGCGTACCGGACGATTTGGCCGGGGGCGTACAACCGTCAGTTTGCGCTGGAAAAACGGTTGACGACTAATATTTTAATGAAGGAGAAGATTTATTATCTCGTCAGCGATAAGTATCGATTGCATATTCCAAAGGTGGAACATGTTACGGCCTATTTGAAGCTTCACTGGGGGGCGGTAGCTTTGAAGCAAGGACGGTTTTTGGATGGGTTGAAGTTGCTGTTTTCGACGGTTTTATATTGGCAGGCGTGGGAACTGTTCGTGCGGGCGACGTTGTTTCGCCAAAGCCCCTGGCTGGCGCGATCGAAGTGGTTCGAGGATTATAGTTTCGATTTTTCCAATCCCGTGAACCCCTCGGGGGCAACGCTCAACAATAGCGACATTCAAAAATATCTCAAACAACAACGTCTATTTTTACAGTTAAAGTGGAGTTTTTCGGCAATTCGAGAAGGTCGATTCAAGACGGGCATTCAGTTAGGATTGAGGTCTTTACTGAACTTATGGCGAGATTCGGTTTACAATTACTTTCCCAAACGATGGCAAATCAAAAAAATTCCGATTCAGGAACAAGTCGAAGCAAACACAGATTTAATTGAAGAAATTTACGATCTTTTGCAAAAAAAGTATCGATCGCAGATTCCCCATTTACGCGATTTGCGCAGCTACCTTCATTTAAGATGGGCTTGGGCGGCACTCAAAAAGGGTAAGGTTTGCACGAGTCTTCGCGTTGCTTTTCCGGCGATTTTTTCTTGGAAAGCCTGGAAAATTTGGCTGGAAACTGTTCGCGCTCAGCATCAAGAACATCGCCAAAAATCGGTGCGAAAATGGATTTTGATTGACGATCGCGATCCGTAAAGCTGGTTCTTGCACTGTTTGAGCGGTGTTACTTGACACTCCCCGGCCTAAAGGCGCGGGGATTCTCAGTTCGCTGGGTGCCCA
>NZ_JBNGCO010000182.1:0-5879 GCF_049974805.1 Baaleninema sp. | reverse complement strand
TTTCATCCCCGGATTAAAATCACGGGGCTTTCAAGCTCCCGATCTATTCCCGTAAAATTTCACAGAGATCGAGCGATCGATGAATGCGTTCGGCAATTCTGCCGAGAAGCTGTTCTCGCGCGAGTTGTTGTTTTAAAGCGGCCTCGGTAGCCTGTAAGCGAGTTAACGTCTGTTTGCGTTCGATGGCGTAACGCATCGATCGCAGCAACCATTCAGCTTGGACGTTTCCTTTAACTAAATAGTCTTGAGCGCCTTCTCGCAAGGCCGCGATCGCCGTCGCTTCGTCGTCGAGTCCCGTGAAAACGACAATGGGGACTTCTCCGGAAATCTCGTGGGTTTGGCGTAGGGTTTCGAGTCCGCAACTATCGGGTAAATTCAGATCGAGTAAAATCGCATCGAAAGACTGACTAGCAACGGTCTCGATGGTTTCGGCTAGGGTTTCGACGGACACCAACTGTAACAAACGGGTTGTTCCCCGCCGGAGTAACTTGCCAATGAATTTAGCATCGGCAGGATTGTCTTCAACAAGCAATACCTTCAAGGGCTTTTGATTCGTCATTGGCTTGCTAGGGTCGATTAATCTCAGGAGTTACGCACTTTTCGGTCGAGAGACCCCGTTTTCCGTGGCTATCTTCCCGCTGCGATCGCGGAATTTTGGGAAAAACCGGGTTTCGGCCTAACTCCTCAATCTTTGGGAAGCGTCCAAAAAAAGGTCGTTCCCTCATCGAGTTCGGATTCGACCCAAATACGCCCGTTATGGCCTTCTACAATTCGCTGGCAAATTGCTAAGCCGATTCCCGTACCAGGATACTGCTCCTGGCTGTGCAGGCGTTGGAAGATTTTAAAAATTCGGGAAAAATCCTTCGACTCGATGCCGATGCCGTTGTCCGAAATACTAAAGCACCACTCTCCGTTGAGGGGCATTGCAGAAATTTGCACCCGAGGCGTCACGTTCGGACGTCGGTAGCGGAGAGCGTTTTCAAGGAGGTTTTGAAACAAACGGATAAGTTGCACTTCATCAGCGGTTACCGTCGGTAACGCTTTGGATTCAACGATCGCCCCCGTGCGCTCGATCGTATCTGATAGGTGTCCGATAACGATGCGAACAACTCGGTTACAATCCGTGGCTTGCAACGCCCCTGAATCCGTATTGAGTTGGGAGTAGGCGAGCAAGTCTTGGATCAGTTGTTGCATTCGTCGAACAGCCTCCAAGATGCGTCTGAGATAATGCCGCGATTGCGGATCGAGACGATCGCCGTACTGTAACTCGAACAGTTGGGCGTTGGCGGTAATGCTCGTTAAGGGTTGTTGGAGGTCGTGAGACGCGACACAGGCGAATTCTTCGAGATCTCGATTCGATCGCTGTAACTCTTGGTTGAGTTGGCGCAGCCGATCGAAAATCTGCTGTCGTTCGATAGCGTACTGAATCGCTCGCAAAAGCCAAGTCTGATGGAGTTCGCTTTTAACCAGGTAGTCTTGAGCGCCGTTGCGAAGGGACTCGACCGCGATCTCTTCGCTATCTAAGCCCGTCAGAACCACAATTGGCACGTTGCAGGCATCCCTGGCGATGGCAGTGATGGTCTCGAGACCGACGCTATCGGGCAAACTGAGATCGAGCAAAATGGCATCGAAAGACTGTCTCGCGATGGACTCGCGAGCTTCTTTCAAGGTTTCCACCCATGTCAAAGCGTACTGAACTGACTCCCTCGACCCTAGACCGCTTCCGCGATCGCCGGCCAGCATTTTTCGCATAAGCTGAGCGTCAGCCGCGTTATCTTCGACTAACAAGAGCTTGAGGGTTTTTCGTGTCATCACGCTCGTCTACGAACCACTGAAAAGTTCACTCCTCTGCCGATATTTGACGCGCTTTGTAAGTTTGGTTATATCTGATTCAATTTACGGCGTCACCGGAAGATTTGGGCTTCCACCCTAATACGAGTCTCTTTTATTTTAAGGTTTACATCGATGAAATAGAATATTTTTTGTATTTTGAAATCTATTTTATTAATATTTAATTAACGATCGCCGAGGCGATCGCCTCTTCGAGCTTGACCGTTCGTGTCTCAAACGACTCCAGTGAAAGGGAGCGATGCCGGGACTGTTCTTTTTTCTCTCACCCAATTCCCAAACAGAAAGAGGCGAACCTGAATTCGCCTCTTCGGGAGTCACTAGAAAATGGATGCAGTCGGACAATTTGTCACATCGCGTTTGTCGATTGTCTCGATCGATTCGAGATCGGACTTATAGCGGCGATGCCGCTTCACCGCTATCAGGATTCGCGCGAGAAATCTCGAAGCGATCGATCAACTGCGCCAACGCCACCTCTAACTGACGGCCGGGATCGAGAAAAACCCAACCTTGCTCGGTTAACTGCTTGACTTCAAAGTGTAAGTGCGGACCCGTAGAATAGCCCGTATTGCCCACGCGGCCGATGACCTGCCCCTGCTGAATGCGATCGCCCGGACGCACCAACAACTCGGACAAGTGAGCGTAAAGGGTTTCCGCCGTTCCGTCGTTGTGTTCCAAAATCACCGTCAACCCGTAGCCGCCGAGAGCTTCCGCCACAGCCACTCGTCCCGTAAACGCTGCTAACACCGGAGTTCCCAACGGTGCGGCGATGTCCGTTCCCGTGTGGAAACGGCGCTCTCCTGCGATGGGATGGTTGCGCCACCCGAAAAAGGAACTGATCGGCGCCGGAATCGACAGGGGGAAAATCAAGCGGGTGTCCCCGTTCCCCATCTGCCCCAGGGGACGCACCGCCATATCTCGCAAAATCTGCGCTTCCATCTGGGCGTAGTTGAAATTCGCCGAGGGTAAACTCGAAGGATCGACTCCCGGCGCGTTGGCAGCCATCGGTGCGAATCCCGTCGGTTGCGCCTGGGAAATGGGCGTTGGCATCACGTCTTGATACGCCACGGGGGCTGAGTTCCACTGGGAATCCGGTAATTGCTGTTGCGGTTGAGGCGCCGGAGGACACAGGCTTCCCGGCACCGCTTGTCCCTGTGCCACCGCCGCTTCGCATCCGGTCGATCGCTCTTCAAACACCACCACCGGGGCTTGGTTGGGCGTCGTCGCCCCCAGGCTGTAATCCGTCCTGTCGATGTAGCTATGTTGGGGTGACGGCAGCGTCGGACGCTCTAATTGAGGCGGTGCAATGGGTTCCGGCGGGGCGATCGATTCTTGGGGAAGGGGGGCGGGATTTGCCGACGCCGGAGGCGCTTCAAAAACTGCGTCCGGGGCAACGCCTTTATAATCCGAGGTTCCGTAATCTGTGGCGGCGGGAGGCGTCGCTTCGGGAATGTAAGCGTCTACTTTGGAGGGGGCTTTGGCGAACGCAGCGCCACTGCTGAGAAGGCTGATACTACTAATCCAACTGACGCCCCGAACGAAGGGGAAACGGCGAGGGTTTGAAGAGGTCGAACGTTTGTGCATATCTTCCCGTTGAATGCGCTCCATAAGTCGGCGATTTGGCTTGGCGATCTGGTCGATCTTTGGGGTTAAATCTGAAAGTATAGTTATATAGTAACGTATCTCTTTACATTGGTTAATTATTCCAAAAGACTAATCCAAAGTGTAGTGCAAACTGTTGAGGGTTGACAGTTGAGAGTTTCACCCTCAGTGGTACAAAAAACTTTTCGAGATCTTAACTTGACAAAATACATCTTTTATGTATTGGGGTTCGAGGCAGATCTCCGGCAGCCATTTACCGATCTGAGATTTTGGGGTCAACCCTTTAATAGGGCGATATTTTTTCCCACAAGGGTTTCAGGACTTTTCTGCACCCCTAAGGAGTTTCACCTCATCATCTCATCATCTCATCCCCTCCTCGTAAGGAATCCGGACGCGGCCGGGGGGAAGCTGGAGTTGGGTTCCAAGGCTGGTGCGGACGCGGAGATAGCCGTTGGGGGCGACGCCGATGATGGTTCCGGCGAGGCCGTCGATATCGATCGCGCGATTGAGGTGGAGGAGAAGTCGTTGGTACTCCGGTAGAATGGGGTCGATGCCCTGGGTTCGCAATCGAGAGAGTCCGCGATCGATACCCACGATGACTAAGGCTGCTAAAAATTCCAAGGAAAACCCGGTCAGTTCGGGATGGTCTTGCCAAAACTGCTGTAGGTTAATCCCGAGGTCGGGGACGGGATTGCGCCAGTTGATGCCGACGCCGACGACGGCTTGGGTAACGCGATCGCCTTGAAGACGGGTTTCGGTGAGAATTCCTCCGAGTTTGCGTCCCTCAAGCAGCAAATCGTTGGGCCACTTGAGTAATACGGGGAGCGATCGCTCTCGCAGCATCGTCGCAATTCCCCAGGCACTCGCCAGAGTCAGTTGACCGCTGTCGCGCGTCGGGACATCTACCGTCCAATAGGCTGAGAGGTACAATCCCCCGGTTGGGGAGTCCCACTGACGAGACCATTGACCCCGCCCTGCTGTTTGACGGGTTGCGATGCAAACAGTTCCCGAGGGCGATCCCCCCTGCACCCGTTCCCACAATAGGCGATTGGTGGAGGAGACTTCGTCGAAAAGTGCGATCGCCAACGGTGAAGCTGTGTCACGGCGGGTTTCCTGCAACACCGCTAACGCCGCTTCAATTCGTTCGAGAGATAGATCGATCGCCTTCACGGTTTCTGCTCTCCGTATCGATATTTCTGCTGGCTCGTGGAGCGACTCAAACCCGGACTACGGTAACATGAAGTAGAGACGATTCAACGGTTTCACTACGATTTCGCTCCTCCACAGAACCTTTCGCACCCGTTGTTTTTTTTAACCCATGAACACCTGGAAATGGCAGACGTGGCAAGGCAAACCCTACTTAACTTGCAGTCTGCTGGAACCTTTTCCCCACGGCTTTTTTACGCAGCAGTTTCGGCCGGATACGCCACGGGAGTTAGTGCGCGTTCTCGATGCTGAGGCGACGGCGTACCGCACGCAGCAGGTTCACGGAAACACCGTCGTGCGAACCTGCGATCTCGAACCGCTGTCTTCGCAGAGGACGGCGGACTTGCAGCCAGCCGATGGGATTCTCACTCATCCTGAAGGCGACTCGAAAGAGTCGGTATGGGTTTGTAGTGCGGACTGTACCCCAGTTCTGATTGCGGATTTGCGGCGAGGGTGCGTTTCGGCGATTCACGCCGGATGGCGGGGAACGGCGGCGAACATCGTCCCCGAAGCGATCGCGGCGTTGCGGGAGGGGGGAAGTCGTCAGGAGGATTTGCGAGTGGCGTTGGGTCCGGCGATTTCGGGGGAAGTGTATCAGGTTTCGTCGGAGGTGGCGGTGCAGGTGGGAAGATCGATCGTCTCTGTTGGCGATGAGGCGTCTGAGGAGGAGGTTCTTCAGCAAGTTTCGGAACTTCCTGAGTCTCCGGTTTTACCGGATTCGCAACCGGGGAAGGTACGCCTCGACGTGCGCCAAGCGATTCGCCTGCAACTCGATCGATTGGAGATTTCCCCGGAACAGATCGCCGTTTCTTCTGAATGTACGTATCAGCAAAGCGATCGCTTTTTTTCCTATCGACGCACGGGAGAAAAGAAAGTTCAATGGTCGGGAATTGCCAGCCGAAACGCTACCGATTGACAGGATTTAAGCAAATCTCAAGGAGATATCCGGCATTTTGAAGATGTCGGATATCGGGCGATCGCTGGCCGATGAAATTGTATTTCGTTGCTTGCAAAATAATATATTATATCATATTTTTTTGCAAAAAACTATTAATTTATTCCATCATTCGCGAATAAACCAGTTGCGAAACTATCGGGAAGAAATCCCAATCTTCTCCGTAAGCTAGTCCGTCGCCAAATACAGTCAAAATATACGCTCTGCCATTATAATGCTGAACCAAAACCACTTCTAAGCGAGAGTCGTGAGTCCATCCTACTTTTGA
>NZ_JBNGCO010000181.1:0-5985 GCF_049974805.1 Baaleninema sp. | reverse complement strand
AGAGAAAGCCGTCCTAGAAGGACGGGGCTTGAATCCCATTATTTTTTGGTCAGGAACTTCAGAGTCGCACTGAAGGGTTAGCATCACGTACCACCCGGAAGCACGTTTGACTACCTGGGCTTGTTTGATAACGAAGCCTTCAGGAATCGGTCGTGAGAGTCGCATTTTCACCCAACCCACCCCAGGGAGCTTGACGCGGTTTCCCCGAACGGGGTCTTTTCCCAACTGCACGAACAGCAGAGAACGCAATCTTCCCGGTTTCTTAAATCTGGGGAATCCATGTCCTCTTTCCCACATCGAGACAAAGGCTTTCTCTAAACGTCGCAACACCTGTTGCAGCATTTGAGTTGAGCTGTACCTAGCTCAGGATAGGCTTTTCGAGCTTGAGTTAAGGCTTTACACTGGCTTGAAAAGCTGGGTCGCGGCGCGTCGGGGGATATGACGTACTCACCTCGAAGAGAGCATCGGTCGATGGGACAGGCTCTCGACTTGTACCAGTCTTTGCGCTCTGCCAAGGCATAGTTCCAGACCCGACGAGAGGTTTCTAGCCATTCGTCATATAGCAATCCTAAGTCAATTGTGGCAATTCATAGAAGTGAAACTCAAGATCGAACGAAGATCGGATTGTCTCTAGATCTGTCTCTAGATCCCCGGCATCTTGGAGATGCCGGGGATCTCGCACAGCCCTGGATCGATCGGGGATTTGGCCACGAATCATTTCCTATGGCTATAGGTCTGTTGCTGCTGTTGAGTGGGCGCAAGTTTGTACTGGTACGTGAGGGGAAGCATTACCTAAAAACGACACGATATCCCCCCTTTAGTTCCCCCCTTAATAAGGGGGGTTAGGGGGGAGGTTGAAATATGCAATCAAAAAGTCTCCCTAGAAGGGCGAGGCTCTAACCCAAAAATTTTGGGTAGTTCGGGAATGGTGCATCTGCTGGCAAGATAAATTCCTGCCGAATTGAGCAGGCATTCACGGGGGATTTGCGGGAATTTAGCCAGTCCTTGCCTTCCCGCCGCGCAAAATTCCAGACCTGGCGGCACAGGCCAAGAATGTGTTCGATCTCTGAAATCTGCCCAGGAGTTGGTTTGAGTTTAAATTCCCACGTCATATTGAGCATATCTACTTACATCGTAGCAGATATTTTGTAGGTTAATTCCCTCGGTCGCACTTCGCTACACCACCAGCCAAGGTTTCAGCTATGGCGGTCGTACTGCGAAGAATCTGGATAGCTTGTTTTTTTTAATGTAAACAAAAGTATCGATGCTTTATATTTATTTACATTTAGGGAGCAATGGATCTCACCCGTTATTTTGTCTAAATTTCTGCGAATGAATGACAAAATAGGTGTTTTAAGAGTTTTTGACTCGAAAGAATTTTAACGATCGCACCGGATCGAAGTGTTAAAAAACACATACAAATTTAAAGCTCAGTTACGATTTGGGCGACTGGGGATCGATCGAGAGAATTCCAGTGATACCTTGAGGAAACTGAAATTCTTGTAAGGAATTGCAGTTGGAAACGTCGCGTTCGGCTAGTCGAGAAATGTACGATAAAAACACGCAAAAAGATCCCCTCGTTGCTGCTGTGACCGCCGGATTGGGCGCGGGCGTCGCTACGTCGTTCGCCGTCAGCCAAGGTCAAAGTCCTTGGGTGGCGTTGGGAATTACCGCCTTCGCTGTGGTGGTGACGTTGTTAATCGATCGCGCGGGGTTAATCTAGGTCGCTCGATTGGGCGGATCGATCGAATGAACTGAACCCGCATTGGGGAAATCAACGCCACAACTTCCGAAACCACGTGCCATACTAAGGGTGTTTCTCGCGGCTCTTTCTCGCGAAATCCCGAGTGTGGCTGTTTTTTTTCGCAAGTTTGATGAAGGATATGGCTGTTTTTGCAGGCTCACCCCTCGTTCGCTGCTGTCCTCGATTCTTGAAGAGGGGCGGTGGAAACGCGAAACCCCTTCCCTTCCCTGTGGCGATCGCCCTCTCGAGTGTGGCGGTTCTCAGTGCAGTAGAACCGGGGTTATCGCGAACTGCGCGATCGATTTCCCCGTCAGGGGTAGAAGTCGAGACTCACCTGGCTCAAACGCAGCGACGGACGCTTCAATACCAAGATAGTGGCGCGGACGTTATAGAACTCCAGCAGCGATTGAACGAACTGGGATATTTGAACATACAGCCGACGGGTTTTTTCGGAGTTTTAACCCAAGAAGCGGTGTTGAACTTCCAAGCCGACAGAGGTTTGGAAGTTGACGGCGACGTAGGCGATCGAACCTGGGATCGGTTACTGGCGTTGACTTCGTTCCCGTCGAGTTACGTACCCGTCTTTCCCCCAAACACCTGGCCTTACACAGATACAGTCGTTTTACGACCGGGCGATCGCGGCGACGCCGTCGAAAGGCTACAAGCCGCCCTCAATGAAATCGGTGTCGGGGAATGGTTCAGAACGGGGGGAATCAATGAAGACGGCCGTTACGGCTCGCAAACGCGAGACGCGGTGACGCGATTTCAGCAAGTTTACAACGTTGACGCGCCGATTTTGGGGGAAGTCGATACGACAACGGCGACCGCTTTACAAGAGGTATTAGAAGGATCGCGGGATGTTCTCGGACGACCGGGAACCTTCCGTTTGGAGCGAGGCGATTCGGGATTGGCGGTGTGGGAACTGCAACGGGCGCTCTCGGAAACGCCCCAGGAGTACTTTCCGGATTCGCCCTATTACAGCGGAACCGTCAACGGTGAGTTCGATTTTGCCACGGAACGGGCAGTGCGTCAGTTCCAACGAGACAACAATTTACGTCAGACGGGAATCGCCAACGAAGCGACGTTGGAAGTGCTGTTTGAGGATTACAACTATGTCGTTGTGGTTCCCGTACCTCGAAACGACGCCTTGTCGGATTCTCTCGAAGAGATACGAGACGCCATCGCCGCTCTCGATTGGTGGTTCCGCAATCTCAACATCCGCGATTTAAGCTTGTTTGACGACAGCCGCGGTCCTTACGTGCAGGTGGGACAGTTTCGCGATCGCTCGGACGCCGAGTCGCGAGTGGACGAGTTACGAGACGAGGGACTTTCGGACGCGCGAGTGGTGTATTTCCGCCATCCGTTCGATCGCCGTCAGATGTCGAGAGCGGAATTCGAGTCGCGATACGGTTCTTGAGGCGTTTCGGTTCGGAAACGCCTCGGGGGTGCATCACTGATTTAATACGTCTTTTTTATGTTGGGGGGCGGCGACGACGCCAGCCACTTCTTCCAACATTTCATCCGAAACCCCCATTTCTTTGAGGGTGGTTAACAGATTTTCGGCGATGGCGTCGAAATGGGACTCGTTCAAGCCTTGTTTTTCCACTAATTCCTGGTGTGCTTCCCGCATATAGCGGCCGTCGTAGCGATCGCTTCCCCCCAGGGCGTAGGTGATGAAGGCTTTTTGGTGCGCCCGTTGCTTCTTCATGTCTACATCGGCGAAAAAGGCAGCGATGCGATCGTCTTTCAGGACGCGATCGTAAAATCGATCGACCGCGACATCAATAGCATCTGCACCGCCGAGTTGCTGGAATAAAGTCGTCATATCTGTGTGACTTGCTCTTAATTTCTGGATTTTGCCGGATTTGGCCTAGATTCAGACTATACAGCAACAAGCCAGGTTGTCTTTGACTTAAATCAAAAAGGCTCTTCGGAGTCACACTCGAGATATCCAGATCCCCGGCATCTTGGAGATGCCGGGGATCTTAGACTAGATATTCACACGAGACTCCAGAACGATCGCGATCGACCGAAAAATTGCCGCTTTTCCATTCGTTTCGATGGCGTGGGGAAAGCGAGATCGGCATTCCAGGCAGGTTGGAACGAGGTCGAGCGTCAAAAACCGCCCTGAGATTTGCTACCATCAAAAAGGCAATCCTCTCGTTATCCCTTGCAATCGTGGAGGATGGAGATTTCGCAGAATTTGGAGGTAAGTGCGACGGCGTGGAAAACCCAAACGCTTTCAACTCAGATCGACTTCGCCTCGCGATCGAACAGTCCCCCGTGGCGATCGCCCTGTTCGACCTCCAAACGCGACTCGTCGCCTGTAGTCATCAGTGGCGTGAAGACTTCGGCTTCGGCGATCGCGATTTAACCCATTTAACCGACAAAGATCTCGCCTATAACGACCTGGTTCCCAACGCCCCCAAACAGTGGAAAGACGCCTATCGGCGCACGTTACAAGGCTACCCCACTCCCTGCCAACCGCATCCTCTGACCCTTCCCGACGGCTCCACCAAATGGATGCAGGGGAAACTTAGCCCCTGGCGAGACGAAGCTGAGGAACTCTGCGGTATCATTTGGGCGACGGAACTACTCTCAGAAGCCGAACAAGCGGATTTCGGCTGGGGCAACGTTTTTAAACTCTCGCCGGACTTGCACTGTATCGCCGGGTTCGACGGCTACTTCAAACGACTCAATCCCGCTTGGGAAATCGTTCTCGGCTACAGTTGCCAGGAATTGAAATCGCTGCCGTTCATGGAACTGGTGCATCCTGAAGATCGCGAACGGTCTCTAGAAGCCGCAAAAACCCTCGTTGAAGGGGGCGTTCACGAAACCTTTGAAAACCGCTATTGCTGTAAAGACGGTTCCTATCGCTGGTTGCAGTGGACTTCGATTTCTTTGGTGGAACAGCAACTCATTTACGCCGTCGCTCGAGATGTAACGCAACGCAAAAAGACGGAAATCGCCCTACGAGAAAGCGAATCCCAACTGCGTCAAAAAGCCGATCGATTGTCGAAAACCTTGCAAGAACTGCGCCAAACTCAGATGCAATTGGTGCAAACGGAGAAAATGTCCAGTTTGGGACAACTCATCGCAGGCGTCGCCCACGAAATCAACAACCCCGTGAACTTCATCTACGGAAACTTGGTTCACGCCAAAGAATACACCGAAGATATTCTCGGGCTGTTGCAGTTATACCAAGACCAAGACGACAAACCCAGTCCCGAAATTCAGGAAGAAGCCGAAGCGATCGATTTAGAGTTTTTGGTGGACGATTTACCGCAGTTACTTTCGTCGATGATGGTGGGGGCGAATCGCATCAAGGACATCGTGGCGTCTCTGCGGAACTTCTCCCGTATGGACGAAGCGGAAATGAGCTTGGTAGATTTACACGAGGGGATCGACAGTACCCTCACGATTTTGCAAAACCGCATCAAAGCTAAGCCCAACCGTCCCGCCGTCGATATTATCAAAGAGTATAGCGATTTGCCGAAAGTCGAGTGTTTCGTGGGACAGCTGAATCAGGTGTTTATGAACATCATCAGTAACGCCGTAGACGCCCTCGAAGAACGCGATCGCGATCGAAGCTATAAAGAGGTTGAAGCCAATCCCAGTTCCATTCGCATCTGTACCGCCAAACACGGCGAAAACGCCGTCAGCATCCGCATTATCGACAACGGACCGGGAATCGAACCCGAGGTGCGCGATCGCCTCTTCGAGCCGTTTTTCACCACCAAACCCATGGGAAAAGGAACGGGGTTAGGACTCTCCATCAGCTATCAAATTATCACAGAGAAACACGGCGGTACGCTCACCTGTCGTTCCGTTAAAGGGGAAGGAACGGAATTCGAGATCGTCATCCCCGTCGATCGAATTGAGAATTGAGAGGGAACGGGGAACAGGGAACAGTGAGGTAGGGTGCGTGACTTGAAAACTCGGGCGTGAATCGTTAGAGAGATCGATCGTCACGCACCGTCAACTCACCCCATCACGCGATCGAATATCCGGCTTCGGTAATGGCGGCTTTTACAGCGTCTTCGGATTGTTGGGTGTCGATCGCAACGGTTTTCTTTTCTAAATCCGCTTCGACTTTGGCGGACTCGTCGAGTTGGCGAACCGCTTTCGTAATAGTGTCCGCACAAGCGGAACAGGCCATGTCGGGAACTTTGAGAGTTAGCATGGTTTTACCCTAATCTTTGGGTCTAAAGCCTCCCCCTTCTCGGGGGACTTTACCAGTG
>NZ_JBNGCO010000180.1:0-6104 GCF_049974805.1 Baaleninema sp. | reverse complement strand
CCTACCTATTTTGACGGTCTGTGAAACGCTCCCCAAGCGATCGCCCTACTCTAAAGCTTCGATCTCTAACGATTTCGACAAAGAGGGCGAAACGGCAGAATCCCTCGCTTTGCGAGAGAGCAGAAAATAGGCGACCGTATCGCCTTTTCCCTTCACGTAAATGATGCCGCGTCGCTCGAATTCAAACTTATCCTGAAGGCGATCGCGCACCACTTCCGTCACTTGAATCCGTCCGGGGAGACCGTTCGATTCCATGCGCGAGGCCGTATTAACCGTATCTCCCCACAAATCGTAAGCGAACTTACTCAAGCCGATCGCGCCGGCCACCACCGGACCCAAATGAATGCCCACCCGCAACTGTAACGGCTCCCCCGTCTCCTGACAAAACCGTTTCAGCGTCTCTTGCATCGCCAGCGCCAAATCCGCCATCGCCTCGATACTGTCGTCCCGCGGTACCGGAACGCCGCCGGCCACCATATAAGCATCGCCGATGGTCTTAATTTTTTCCAACTCGTACCGTTCGCAAAGGCGATCGAACTGACTGAAAATCCAATTCAGAACTTCTACCACTTCCTTGGGCGTCTTGCGGGCGGCGAACTTGGTAAACCCCACCAAATCCGCAAACAAAATACTCGCTTCGTCGAAACTGTCGGCGATCGTCCCCTGTCCCGTTTGCAAGCGTTCGGCAATGGCGGCCGGTAAAATATTCGACAGCAGTTGTTCGGTTTGTTCTTTCTGAAACTTCAACGCTTCTTGAGCGAGTTTGCGCGTGGTGATATCGGAGACGATGCCTTCGTAATACAGCAAACGTCCCCGGTCGTCGCGGACGGCGCGGGCGTTTTCAGAAATCCACAACACCGAGCGATCGCGCCGATACACCAACGACTCGAATTCCGACACCACCCCCTCCCGTTCGATTTGTTCGACGAACTCGCTGCGCCGTTGGGGATCGGTGTAAATTTGGCGATCGATATTCTCGATCTCCGCCACGAGTTCCTCGGGAGAATCATATCCGTACAACCGCGCTAAGGCGGCGTTGACGCTCAAAAACTGTCCCGTCGGCGTCGCTTGATAAATCCCTTCCGCCGCATTTTCCACTAACTGACGGTAACGCTCTTCCGTTTCTTTCAACTGGCTCTCCATGCGTTTTTGACCCAGCGCCGCCCCCAGTTGCAACGCCACCGACGCCACCAGTTCCAGGTTTTCCGAACTGTCCCCGTCCTCCCCGAGAGACTCGTCGAGGCAAAAGACCAACACCGCCATCAACCCCTCTCGTTGCAACACCGGAACCCCAAACGCCCCCGATGTGCCGCTGTGGTCTTCGACTTCCGGACAACGAGACTGCCAAACCCGGCCGGGAAGTCCTTCACCCTTGGCGACTGGAATGCAATCTTCCCCAACGGCGGACGGGGGACGGTTCCCATCGCAAATCACGTAAGTGGTACGCTCGAGTCGCTGACCTTCGGCGTCCGGTTGCCAAGCTTGCGCGGAGGAGGCGCCGATGGTTTGTCCCATCGTCCGTAACATCGCCTGTAGCGCATCTGACACCGTCGAAGCGCGTTCGATCGCTCGCGTCGCCAGTAACAACAACCCCAGCTCTTCTTCCATGCGACAACGCGCTTCGATTTCTCGGTTGAGGCGATCGTTTTGTTCTTGCAACGAAATCTGTAACGTCCGCAACCGCACTTGATGGCGAATTCGCGCCAGTAACTCCGCCACTTCAAAGGGTTTGGTCACGTAATCGGCTCCTCCGATATCGAAGGCTTTCACCTTGTCGAAGGTTTCGTTAAGGGCGCTCAAGAAAATCACCGGAATTTCTCGAGTGTGGGGATTGGCTTTTAACGCCTGACAGGTTTCTAAGCCGTCGAATTCCGGCATGAGAATATCGAGCAGGATCGCGGTGGGCAGTTCTCGTTCCATCAGTTCGAGGGCTTCGCGACCGCTGGCCGCCACGCGCACGTTGTAACCCTGTTGAGACAAGAGGTGTTGCAACAACCGCAGGTTAGTCGGGTCGTCGTCAACAACCAGGACGGTCGCGGGAAGAGAGGGGGAGGGGAAACGAACCATTCAACCAAAGGAGAAAAGTCCACAACGAAGCACGCCTTCAAGCCAGTTTTGGCAACCCCCCGGAGTGCGTATCGGCTTCCTCGGTACGTCCGATCTCGACGTTCGGATCGATCGCCTTCGATAATAGCCTGGAGTTGAGGTCGCGTTTTTCGTTGGGTTTCGACGGGGGCGATCGGGCGGATTCTCAAGCTAAGCGGAAATGCACCTCTTTGACACCCGATAAAGGATTATGGCAAGGGTAGCTCTTTTAGGGGAAACAAGGCTATGGGGGCTGCGATCGCGCTGGGTTCCCTTATTACTACTTTATGCGGTGTGGCCGTCTCTGGCTTGGCACTTTCTCTCAACACCCTCGTTTAGAACTGACTCCGAAACCCGGTTGCGATCGCGATCTTCCGTCAAGCTTCGATCGCGCTTGGGATTTTTGCCTCAAGCTCGAACCCGCCCGAACTCACCGCCCCCTCTAGTGCAAGGGAGGAGAGGTTGGCGTACTGGTATCTCGGGCGATTTCGTTGTGATGGCTTCGGACTGGTGTCGTAAGTTGTATGTCGATCGTCCGGATATGTTCGACGAACCACTCGTACAGGTTGCGTTGGACTTTCTCGACTAACTGAGGACTGACCCCTTCTTTCTGAAATTGAAGTTTCACTTCTTTGAGAGTTTTACGAATGTGAATATGAGCGATACAGTTGGTTTGGGCGGCTGGGCAGTGATAGGCCGTCATACATCGCTCTTCAAATTTTAAATGATTGTCCAGGTATAGCTCCAAAAAATTCAGAATCGCTTCGACTTGTCCGGAGCTTTTGTATTCGTATAGGGTTTCCATGAGGAAGGACAGTTGTTCGACGAGATGTCGGTGTTGGTTGTCCAGTGATGGAATCCCCACTTCGAGAGAGTCGTCCCAGGTGAATTGATTCATGATGTGCGTTGGGGTTCAAGGTAGAGCGATCGCCTTTTGGTTCAAATGTCCGGTTAATGTCCGGTTGGTTTCTATGGATTCTGAAATTGGGTTTGACGCGGAAGGTTCGCTCGCAATATCGAGTCATGATGTTTTTGGTGTTGCTTCGAGCCGCCACGTTGGATGAAATCGCTATGTTTAACACAAAATTCTGGGGTGCAAAAACAAGAGAATCTATGTTCGATCTCCGACCGACGAAGCAATATGAAAACTCTCCGATCGCTTTTTGGGTGAAAAGACGGCTCTACATGAATCTCAGATCGATCTCAATTCTAGTTCTATTTAAATCCAAAAATCTAAAACGTCAACCCAGCAATTCCGGTGGGCTGATAGCGATAACTCCTTGAGGTTTGTTGGCTTCGATTAAATGACATTTAAATGTTATTTTTTACAAAATAAATCGAGAAAATTAATGACATTTAGTCATGTTGTGAATTTAGATTCAACAAAACCCAAAACCCTGGCTGTAAGTCCGCGAATTTACACCACTAAGCCAATCTTGTATTCAGTTTAAAAAAATAGAGCCGATTCTCAGGATATCTATAGCAATCCTATGGAAATACTCAGTCAATCTTGGAAATTAACAGAGGTGAAACTCAAGATCGAACGAAGGTCGAATTGTCTCCAAATCGGGGATCTCGCACAGCCATTTTCATTGAGTATTGCTATATGAATAACCGAAGTGAAGCCTTCGAGTCAGTCTCTAGACTAAGCCCGATCTTGAGATGAGTTATCGAGGTTTTCTCGTCGAACTCGATTTGATAAACGACGCCGTTTAGAAATGACGAGTTTTTTTCGATAGGGATCGGCATCTTTTTGCCAGTATACGCGATGTCCTTGCAGTTCGGCACAGTGTTCGTTCAAACAGGCTATCCATTGGGGTTGACGCCGAATTTTTTCTAAGTCGTCTAACAATCCCCATTTTTCTTCTTGTTCTGTGAGTCTTTTGAACTTATTATAAAATGGATAATCTGGCGTGACAAATTCTTCTTTTTTATGCAAAACTAAAGGATTTTTATAATAAGTAAAATCGTAATAAGTAACGTCTAATTTTTTTAAGTCGATTTGTAAAATGCGCCGAACGATGGGATGGGGATTTTCGTCGAAATCGGGACAAAATAAATAAGAAATCTTCGGACGTTGCGTGTGAAATTGAATCAAGGTCGTCTCTTCCATGCGTCCGATGGTGCGACTGGCGCAGCCTTCGTAAATTCGCAACAGGGGATCGAGGTCTTCAAAAGCACTGATATGCACCACCAACCCGCGTTTCGATCGCTGTCCGATGGGACTGTTGTTGCACAGGGTCGATAACCGGGATAAATCCCCCACGGAAAACAACATTAAATCGGCGGCGGCTAAGGCTTGTTTGTAACTACCAAAAAAGGCGCGAATGTCGTATTGTAAGGTGCGATCGAGCTGTCCGAACCGGGGAAGATGGCGGAATTTCGTCAGCGCCAAATAAATCAACAACTCCTGACGGCGGCGTTCGGCGATGTCGTACCAATCCGATTCGTCCGTCGCCCACAAGACTACCCGAAACGCACGCCGGAAACTTCCGAAAACCTCGAGAATTTCCGTCTGTTCGTTTAACTCGTCTCCTCGGGGGAGTCGTCCGCGATCGCTGTAAAACTGCATCAGCGGTTCGAGGATTTCCCGATGTTCCTCGAACTGTTTCACCGAAACGCGAATTCGCGGTGTTGTCGCTCTCGATCGAAACCGAGACAGACGAAACTGTTCCCCGCGATCGATATCCCGAAACACCGCGTAAACCCCCAATCCCAAAGGAATCGCATCCACCCCGAGAACGCTGTCGATATAAGCTTTCAGTTCTTCCTGTTCGTAATATTTCTGAAACGTGCGCCGTCGCGTCACCACCCCGTCGCCATACGCCAGTTGTTCCGCATCGCGATCGCGAATCGCCACTTGCGCCGACACCACCAACACCTCTTGCGTCAACTCCCACGCCTTTATCAACGCTTCCCGACGTTCGGCGGGTTCTTCAATCACGTTAATCACGTACCCCAAATTCACCACGTCGGCGGCTTTGATGGGATTTTCCGGCGCATAATAGGGGTCCCATCCGTGACTGACGATTCCCTGTTGCGCGATACGCTGTACGTCGCCGCCATACCCGCATCCGTAATCGAAAAAGCTCTTTTCTGGCGGTAACAACCCCGTTTGTAACGCCAATTTAACCGGACGAGACAAATCGTGACGGACGATGGCGGCGCGATGGCGATCGATCTTCGGTTTGACGGGATTTCCCTCGCTGTCGCAGCGGCGAACTACTGTATAATCGCGAATTTCGACCCCCGTTTCTCGCAAGCATTTTTCCCACCCCGCCAGGGTTCCGATGTGGCGTCGCTTATCGAGGAGTCCGAGGCGTTCCTCTTGTTTCGTCAAACCCACGAAATCCTCGTAACCGGGATAATCTGGCGTGACGAAGGTTTCCTTGCGGTGCAGAACCGGGGGATTTTCAGTAATTTGATAAGTGCGTCGATCGACGCTGCGATGGTGGAGGTTGACGCGAATGCTGCTGTGAAGGACTGGATGGGGTTCGCTGTCGAATTCCGGGTAAGCCAGATAAGAGAGTTTCGGATGTTCGAGGGAAAACTTCACCAGCGTTGCGCCGTCTAACTCGTCGAGGAGACTTCTGGCGCAGGCTTCGTAAAGACGCAGGGGAAGCGATAAGCTCTCCACGGCGCACCAGTGAACGTAAAGTGCGGCGGGAAGGTGTTTTCCGAGGGAACTCTCGTTGCAACAGTCGACGATGCGATCGTGGGGGAGGCGATCGAGAATTTCCTCAAGACTTTCAGGGCGCGTGTTGAATAGCCCCTTGTCGAGAGCGAGGGAAATCAGAGCCTCGAGGTAATCTGGAAAAGTGGCGTTGACGGTCATCGCACTTGAGGGATGACATTTTACTTATTCTAAGTCGAATTTCCCAAGTTCCCAGATTTCTCTCGAATGTGACATCCTCCCGACGCTGACCCTACGGGTACAGCGCGGGCTTCCCAAGATCGCTCTTGAGTATTCCTGCCCCACGCCACTTATCTAGGTCATAGACCCCCGACAGACCGACGCT
>NZ_JBNGCO010000179.1:0-6237 GCF_049974805.1 Baaleninema sp. | reverse complement strand
CGCTCACGTTTACGGTTTCGCCGGTAAGAGTGACGTTACCCGCATTTCCCTGACCTGAACTCTCTGAAGAAAGGTAAGCGCCCTCGCTCACGTTTACGGTTTCGCCGGTAAGAGTGACGTTACCCGCATTTCCCTGACCCTCAGTCCCCGAAGAGAGGTAAGCGCCCTCGCTCACGTTTACGGTGTCGCCGGTAAGACTGACGTTACCCGCATTTCCCTGACCTTCTGTTTCTGACAAGAGGAAAGCGCCCTCGCTCACGTTTACGGTGTCGCCGGTAAGACTGACGTTACCCGCATTTCCCTGACCCGAGGTGTTTGAATCGAGGTAAGCGGAACCCAGTACGTTTACGACATTGGCGACGACGCGAATATCGCCCGCATTTCCCGCCGAATTCTCTCTAACGCGATTCGCGATCGAACTACTATCGGATAGGGTGAGTTCTCCTGTGGCGTTGAGTTCGATATTGCCCGAGTCGGCGTCGGGAACGCCCAATCCTTCCCCAATTCCAGCATCTAAGGAACTGCTGCTAACGGTAATATCGGAGGCGTCGATCGAGATTTCGCCGCCGATACGATCGATAACTGTAATGCTGGCACTGTTCGTCAAGGAAATCGGCGATCGATCCAGGTTTTCGGGTAACTCCCATCCCGTTAGAGACACTCTCGACCCTGAATTACTGAACTGCAACGCAACGGTTCCAGTACCGCCGACTCCTCCTAGGAGGACTCGCCCCCCTGGTGCAGAGATTTGGACGCCATCGAGATCGATCGTTCCTCCTAACAATGCCAGGGTTTCGCGTTGGCGTATCTCCAAGCTGGCTTCGGTTCCCCGAATCGTCCCCGGACTGTTGCCCAACTGCACCCCGACGGGAACGCTGACGGTCAATAAAGGGGCGGATGCGGGATTCGTCGCGCTAAATTCTGCGTTGTTTTCAAACACCAGGCTGTCAGCGGTACTGGCGAAAAACGACCCACTAATATCTAAACTGGCTCCGGAACCGAAAAGGATGCCGTTGGGATTGAGTAAAAACAGGTTCGCCGAACCGTTGACGCCCAGCACTCCATCGATGTTGGAAATATTGTTTCCCGTCACTCGACTGAGAATGTTCTGGATGTTGGCGGGGTTGTTGAAATAAACGCTTTCAAAGCTGTTCACGTTGAATTCTTGAAAGCTGTGGAAAAGGTTCGCGCCCCGCGTCGCCCCCCCTTCAATAAGTGTGGCGGGATTGCCGTTGACGGAGGCGTTGGGAGTGACGACGGAGGCTTCAGTGCCGAGCGTCGCGTCCGGTGTGATTTGCGCGAGGAAAACCTCGTCTGAGGGGGTTGAAAGGGTTTGGGCGAGTGGGAAAATTTGGCTTTCTGATGCGGCGCGAACTGGGGAACTCGCCAGGCTGGCGGTCAACAGGACTAGCCCGAGTCGAACCCAGCCCGCAGCTTGAAAACTGGTCATGAGTTATGTGGCTTCTGGCTCTTGGGTTAATAGGTTTGAGGGAGTTAGTACGGTTTTTACGGGTCTTCTAATTTGAGACGATCGGCATATTTTACACTCATTTAAGACCATTTTTGTAGAGTCTAAAACTGTTGGCAACGCCGGAATTTTTTTGTTAAAATTAACTAATCAAAACGTAATTAAAAAAACTATTTTTGTTAAAAAAAACCGGCATTTTTTGCCGGTTTTTTTTAAGGTAATTACGTTAAGTCGTCAATTCTTTTTTGTAACTCTTCGATTCGTTCGGTATCGTTGAGGGTTTCGTAACCGCTTTGGGCTTGCGTTAACAGTTTGATCGCCGCCTCGGGTTGGTCTAACATCGCCTTCACTTCCGCTAATCCCGATCGCGCGTCTGCCAATCCTTGAATATCTTCGATGGCCGTCGCAATTTCGATCGACCGTTCGTATCGTTCCTCAGCCAACAAATTCAAACCCACGTAACGATAGATATCTCCCAAGACTTGATAAACTTCTAGGGTCTCGGTTCCCGAAGCCACAAACGGCTCGAGGGTATCGATCGCCGCCGCTAACAAATCTTCGCGAATATAAATATCAGCGATCGAAAGGGCTTCCGTTTCTTCCGGAAACTCCTGCTCTCGAATCTGAGCAATATCCGTTTCCACAATTTCCAAATCTTCCGGGTACAACCGCTCGAACGTCGCCGTTTCCGCCCCCACATCGAGCTGAGAAGACGCCCCGTTATCCGCTTCCACGATAACCCGATATTCCACCCCTGGCGTCAACGCCGGCGTACCAGGATACTGCACCTGCGTCCCGCTGACCTCCGTTTCCCAATTCACATCATCTCCCAGCACTTGCACCGTGTAGCGACTGGCCCCCGCGACGGGATTCCAACGGATGATGGGTTGAGAATTTGAAATAAACGTGCGGCGAGGCGTGGTGACATAGGGAATGCTGGGGTCTATCCCGCCGAGGGTATTGTCGCTTTGTCGCCCCACTCTCAAGCTGAAGCCGCCATCGGGAGGACAGCCCCAGACGACCCCCCGCTCGAGATTGGAATTCATCGTCCAAGTGGTAGTTAAATCGGAGCAGCGGATGCGGACTTGAGCGCCGCCTGCCGTTTGCACGAGATCCCCTGTGTTCAAGCGCATCCCCCCGCGAGCGGGCTGATACTGAGATTGTCCGGAGCGTCGGATTTGAGCCGAGCCGTTGACGTCCACCAGTAGGAATTCTGAGGCTCCGGCGGCGGTGGGCATTGAAAGCGCCAGCGCTAGTAAAGTAGAGCCGAAAGATAGGTAGCGATCGAATTTCATGGGTAGTTGGGTTGTAAGGTTTCAAGACAGAACGATCGAGCCGGGAAGGGCATTTATGGCAGGGCGGCAACAGACTGAGAAACCCGCAATCTCAAACGAACTCTCTATTTTTGGGAAATGCCCAGTTTCGGGTGAGACACTGCGATTTCTATCAGTCTCACCTCTATGCCTATCCTTTTATACCTCAAAAAAAACGCTGCACAGTCTGTTTTTGTAAAAAAACTCAACCCAGATTCATCCCGGACGATTGTATTTTCTTTCTGGAGTTTTCGCGAAAATTAGATTTCCTTAAACCTTCCGGACAAGTCCCCAGCCCGGCTGTAATTTTTAAGGGCAATCCATCAGTTTGAGAGGGGAGCGTCCTTAGTGGTGCAGAAAAGTCCTGAAACCCTTGTTAGAAAAGATATCGCCGTATTAAAGGGTTGGCCTAAAAATCTCAAATCGGTAAATGGCTACCGGAGATCCCCGGCATCTCCAGGATGCCGGGGATCTGGCCCCAAATTAAATACATATAATATAAATTTTGTCAATCCCCGATCTCGAAAAGTTTTCTGCACCACTGAGGGGGAGCGTCTCGAACCGTCTCAGGGAAGAGGCGTTTCCGGAGAATTCTCCGACTCCCCAGACTCCGCTTGAAACAACCGCTTGCGAGCCGCATCGAGCCAAGCATCTTCTTCCGGGTTGAGTCCCCGAGCCAAGGCATAACACTGCTCCCATTGTTCTAACGCCGCCGCAGGATTTTTATTTTGCTGTTCTAGGGCTTGAGCTAACAAGCAGTGCGGACCTGCACCTTGGGGGTTAATGGCAATGGCGTTTCTGAGTTCGCTTTCAGCTTCGAGGGGGCGATCTTGCATCAACCGCGCCCAGCCCATATTTTTGGAAAATACATATTCGATCGCCGGAATGCTAGCAGCCGAACAGTATTGAAGAGCGAAGTTTTCGCGATTTTCCAACTTCAACTGTCCCTGTTTCAGCAACGCCGCCGCTGCGGTGTAGTCCTGGGAATTCACAATGTAGAGACGGGCGAGGTTATTATAGGCTTCGATACAGCCGCCGAGCAGTGAGACTCGATATTCTGCCTGGGCTTTATCGAATTCGAGTAAGTCTTCGTAGATATTACCCAAGCGGAAATGGGCTTCCATATTGTTCGGTTCGAGTTCTACTGCTCGTTTGTACTTGGCGAGGGCGACGGTGGTTTGAAACCGATCTTGCGCCTCGATACCCCGTCGAAGGTAATATCTTGAAATACTGGGTAAACTGGCTTGAAATCCCAGCAATCCGAGAAAGACCAAGACGGCCAAGGCAAATTTGGTTTCGTGCCATAAATATTTCGGGAGATGTAAGGCGGTTAGGGAGCGTTCGATAATTCGCTGGCCGGCTTTGCTGAGCGGCGCACCGGCCGCTAACATGGCTATGACGCTCTGTCCGATGGTGGCAAAGGCACCCAAGGCGTCGGGGCCTCCGGCTAAGAACCGGGAGGAAATCGCCGCCACGAGAGCGAAGTTACAGGTGAGAACGGGAATGGTTAAAATTTCCCAGAGCCAATCTAATTTATCCCAAGGGTGAATTTCTTCAGGGGGTTGGAAGTACCACCACCACGCCGATTCGGGCGGTTCGACGAGTTCTCGAAATTTCTCGAGCGGAACGGTTTTTGCGATGACGCCTCCCTGTTGGGTTAGGCGTTCGTCTAGGGAAATGAGTTTGAGACAGGCTTGGGTGGGGGGCGGACTTTCTTGGGCGACGAGGCGTTGAATTTTGTCCCGTAGGAGTAATACGTCTAAGCAGGTGTCGAGGGAGGGCGATCGATCGAACCCTTCGCCGTCTTCGAGATATTCGAGGGCGCGATCGTATTTTTTTAAGGCTCGGTCTAAATCTGAGGTGAATTCCCGATCTAAATCTAATGTACTCATTGCTGAAATCTGAGCGGGTTTATCCAATCTATTAAGCGATGCTGCGGCGTTTTCGCGCTTCTTTGTAAGAGGTTCCCACGTTTTGCAACCCAGCTTCGATCATCTGACGTTCTAATAAGGCAAAAAAGCGATGTCGATCGCCGCCTCGGACGACAGCTTGGTTATGAGCTTCGGCTAACGTCACGGGATAACCGTATCCTTTGTAAACCTGTCCTAACATCAAACTCAAGGCAGTGTCGAGAAGATCCGGATTGTTCGCCACCCAAGCGGGAAGGTCGATGCGGGCGATTTCACTTCCCACGTGAACGTAACAGAAATATACGGTCTGACGATCGCCGTACAGGTTCAAAATGGGATTGGAGGACTTCCACAAACAGCCCCGTTCTCCCGGTTGTAACTGCGTCGCCCAAAAGATGGTATCCCGCAACGGTTCGGCCACTTGACAGGGGGAGCGTTTCAACACCACTTCTCCTTCTTCTGGGGCGACGTAAGGACAGTTTGTCGAACAGTTGGGTACGTCGAACGGACAGGCTTGGAAGCGTAGAAAGTGCAGGGCTTCGCTACTGCGGGAGGCGCTGAGATACCCCAGTAAGGGAACTCCGGCTAACTGGAGGCGATTCCAGGCTTCCAACATCGGCGGTAGGATACGATCGATCGCCTCGTTGGGTAAATTTTCTAAAAACCAATAAATTAAAGACCCGTCCACCATCGCCAACATGGGGGGTTTGCGATTTTGCAACCGCACGCTAACGGCTAACTCCGCCAGTTCTGTGGCTTCAGCCACGGTGCGCCGATATCCCATCCATTCTTCGGTACGAATTCCCCACTGTCGGGAAACGTAGAGGTCTTCGGGACGGTAGAACACTTCGGGAATGCTATCGAGGAGGGGTTGGCGATTTTGGCCGTAGTGTAACGCCACCCGTCCGATGTTGAGGAGATAGCAATAGGCGATTTCGTGTTGGTTGGGGGCGATTTGGGAACCGTCGGTGGCGATGACGCTGTGGGCTTTCGGCGGTGCTTTCAGTAAAACGCGGGTGTCCAGGGGTTCGACGGGGGTGGCGGCGGAAAACCAGATGCGATCGCGCCATCGCTTTTGAGCTTTTACTAAGGCGTCTTGCTGCTGACAGGCTTGGAGAAATAAGGTTTCTGCCCGTTCCATGCGCTTGCGGGCGGCGGTGGCTTCTTCCCGCAGGTGGTCGATCGTTCCCGCTAACTGTTGACTGACTTTGTTGAGATCCAGCACGACGAACTCCCCTTTTGGTTGACGTTCGGTTCGGGAATTCGCCGCGATCGATAACACTTTCGATCGAGCGGCGATTTCCCGGTGCTGTCCAGCTTAACGCAGTCTTCTCCATGTATTGAGGACTTACGCAGAAACCCGGTTTTTAACGATATTTCGGTTTAACGGAAAGGTCAGAACGAAAAACCGAGTCGATCGACCGACCCGTGCTTAACTCCTGGTATTTTTGAAAACTTTTCGAGGAACGAGCTAGCCGTGGCGTCTGCTGGCTCAAGTAAAACTTTCGGTAGCTTGGAATCCCCGTCGCTTTAGCGCGGGGAGGAA
>NZ_JBNGCO010000178.1:0-6365 GCF_049974805.1 Baaleninema sp. | reverse complement strand
CCCAACCCGACGCCGCTTTACTCGATACCGAAAGTTGGTTGTGTTTGTCTGTCAGCCAACCTCAAGCCTCGGGAGACGTGAGTTATCGAACCCTGTGGTCCTATCTCAAACCCGAAACGTTAACCTCAGAAACCCCCGACACTGAACAACTCAGTCAGGGAATTCTCGAGTTTATTTCCGACTTTACCGAAGCCAATCTCGGTCAAGTGACACAGTCATTTTCTCGAGAAATCTTCGACGCGGCGTCGGAATTTGTCGGGGCGATGGATGAGAATATGGACGATAATCAAAGCGATCGCAACCATGTTAAACCCCCAAAACTCTCTCTCCTCGAAACCACCATCGGCTTTTTTATCGAAGACGATTCGATGGCGGAGACACTTGGGATTATCAGTATGTGGCCTGTGGAGGTACAAAGAAAGGAGAAAAGAAAGAAGTTATCGATGGAACTTCACTCACGACCATTAAAAAACGTCCATCTTGGAGAAAATCAACCAAGAAAATCCTGAAGCAAAAATATCCAAAATTTCATGATGGTCATAAGCTGAAGCCTGGATATAATCGAAGACATCAAGTCCCCTTTGAAACCATTTATAAAAGCCTGAGACACAAGCTTCAAGGCAAAACCTACAATCGCGCCGATTTAGTCCTTAAAAATCTCGGCTTTAAACCCAAATCGAAGAAAAAAGCTGATATCCTAAAAGCTGCAAGGAAGTACCTGATTGAAAAATTTAACGATTTAGATAACCTTTGGGTTGGGAAAGCCAAGGAAAACCAAGAAAAAGGACGGGCAATTTCTCGGCTTCTTAGTAATCTCAAAAAATTACAAAGCCAGTTGAAGGCTATTCAAAAAGAATCTCAAAGTCAAAACGATTCCAAGCGCAAAGCGGGAGCAAAAGCCAAAGGTCGAGAAATTACTAAAGAAATTACATCGGTCGTCGCTCAACTTCGCGATGCACGCCTCGACTTACCCGAAAAAGGAACGATTAAGGAGGCTGAAAAGGTTAAAGCAGAGTATATGAGGATGTTAAAGGAACAAATGAAACGCGACCAGAAGCTAGTTCAATAATATCGCAGTAAATCTATTATGGGATAATGCGGGATCTGCAATTTTATCTTTCCCAAAAAATCACAACTCAAAAACTTTTATATATCTTATCTAGACTCGTAGGATTTGAAGTCGAATCTTTAGAATGCCTCAGTGAAAAAGCTTTAGGATTTCTCTCAGTGTCTGAGTATAATTCTGGTTTCTTGCTGGGAATTAACCTCGCTTGGCATCCCTCAGTGAATCCTCAAAAATCCCAATGGGAAATCGCTCGAGATCTCGCTCGAGAGTTGAAAATTTATGTCGCGACGGATTTACCCGATCGCGATTCAGATGTTCGAGATCCCTATTATTGGTGTGTAGCTGAACCGAATGGCAAAATTTTTAAACGAAAGGAATGTTTGACGAATCTCGCAGAGGAAGAAGCCGGATTGATTTTTGAGGAGACTTACAAAGAGGAGATAGACTTTAAATCATTATCTATTTAGATATTAAAAAAATGCCGTTCACCATAAAAAATCGTCGCGTTAATCTCTGAACTCCAGATCCCCGGCATTTTGGAGATACCGGGGATATTAAAGAAGAGGATGAGGAGGTAGGTTGTGAAGCGATCGCAGATGAACTAACAGCAGATTAGAGATCGAGAGGAAGTTTTGTTTGTTAGGAGCGGGATGGGAAAGAGATCCGATGAACGATAACTTTGATGAAGGATTGTGGTGTCATTCTGAAGCTATATTTCATTATAGTAACAAAAATGCCTTAGATTTGCAAGTTGAATACTATACCGAGGATCGATCGCTTTACTTTTCTTTCTTTGATGACTCTGGGGATGGGATGGGGTTGTTATTTAAATTTGAATCATCTCTCTCGCCTCTTTTAGATTCAATAACAAATAGTCAAGATAAATTATCGCTAGAAAACTACAAACAGTATATTAAGCAATGGGTTGAAATTTATCCAAATGCTTACGTTCAATATGATGACGATCTCGTTCTTCTAACGCTAGACTGAGATACAGCTTTAGGACGATTCAAATTTCAACAACATCTTAAAGGCTCTTCGCCGTTTAGGGTGACAGAAAAACTGACTTCACGAGATTTCAGGGGTTTTGGCTCTCGATTCTCCAGGTATTTGTATTTTGCTATACATTTTCCCCCGCAAACGGCGGAGACCCATCTTAAAGCCTTTTTGATGAGTCGATCGCTCGCCAATCAAACGCCGAGTTTTCAATTTTATCTTTGATAATCCTAGCTATTCGTTAGGCTCTCTGGGGGGTTAGGGTTGCGATCGCCGTTTTTGAATGAAGGTTTTGGCAAGCCACCAACCGCCAAGGGAACAGATGACACTGGCTAGTAAGGCGATGACAAAGGGGTGGGGAGGAAGCCAGGGGCGATCGCTACTGGGGAATTGCCAGGGTTCCGTGGCTAATCCGGAGGTGGAGGCGACAATCGCCCCGGCTGCAATTCCGACCCCGACGGCTTGGATTTGGTCTTGTAAGTCTTGGTTGGCCTGTTGTTGTCGTTCTTGTTCGGCTTGGGCGTTGGCTTCGGCTTTTTTCTGGAGTTCTTGTTGTCGTTGGTCTCGCTTTTTCTCCCAACGCTGCCAGGTGCGATCGCATTGGGCTTGGTCGATTTCCACGATGGCACGAATGGAGGCGATCGCCTGACGGATTAACCCGGTTCCCTGGTCAAAATACCTTAAATCGGCTTCGATTTGTTGCTGAAATTGCGGCGCGGTTTCTTCTCCGAAATAGCGCAAAAATGATAGTTCTTCCTTATCAGTTTCTAGGATAGCACAGATGCGCTCAATTTTGCTGTTGTAATTGTTACTATTTATGTGTATTGTCGTTAATAAATCTTTCATTTTTCGCAGGATGCGATCGTAGCTGAGGGAGTCGGTGGAGAGTTTTTTTAGCTGAGTCTTAAAGTCTTGGAGATAGGTGGAGTCTTGGGGATTGGGTTCGGCGCGATCGAGTTGAGATTGGATATCGTCTAAGGTGGGGTCTAAGCTATCGTAGTATTGCTTGAGTTTCTGATAGGTGTGGCGGCTGTCATAAAAGGCTTTGACGACTTTATGGCGGTAGAAGAAGAGGTCAAAGATATCCAAAAAGCAGTTTTGCAGAGTTTGGTCAGCAATTTCATCGCGAAACAGCCAGATAAGAACTTGGGGAGATTTCTCCGGTTCTCGGGGATTTCCATATTCAAAAATAGAACTCCCAAATAACTCCCCCCGACGAGATAATGGAGGGTCGGAACAGTTGAATAGGTGTTGATAGCAACTATTGGCGAGTTGTCTGAGATAAGCGAGGTCTTGTTGTCGGGTTTTACGGGTTAACCAAAGGGTTAGGATTAGGGTTTCTCCCAGGAAACCGCTACTGAAGGGAAAGTGGAGACTATTCTGGGGATTAAACTGTTGTAAACTCTCTAGGTTGACATCTTCGGTTTCGTCGTTTTCTTCGTCATAGCCAATGTTGAAAAAGACGCCATAGCTATCTTGAAGTTGGACGGGTTGGATAAAGCCTTCGAGGTTAGACTCGTCGCTGAGGTTGAAGTTAATCTCCGTTTGGGGTGGGGGGAGGAGGATGCGATGTTCCCCGAGGTGGAGTTGGGGACTGAGTTGCTTGGGGGTGAAGTGGGAGAGGAGGCGATCGCAGTTTTCCCAGAGGGGGTGTGTGTCTCCCTGGGTGTTATCCTTGCGGAGATGATACGCACATAAATAGAGGTTGGGGGCGAAAATTCTCATCATAACTGATTATCATCAATTGTAAGGTCTAAAAACTTTTTACCTTTACCTGGTGGCTTAAACTTTAATAAATTCCGAGTTTAGGTCGATTTGCCAATTTTCATCAACCAATTCCAGGTTTTCATCATAGACTAACATCAGTTCTGCGATAGAAATGGGAGGGTTAGCAGTTTTGAGATTGAGGGTGAATTTCAGTTGAATGCGGCGTTTGTCTCCGGTAAAAATCACGCCACTGCTGATGAGTTGGGGCGACAGAGGACGAGGGAGGGTGATATTTTCATAAAAGCTATCGCTTTCATCCCAATAGCCGGATATTTGATAATCACATAATGCTAAATGCTCCAAAACTAAAGCATTAGCATCAATACCCTTAACCCCCTCGGATAAATTGTCCCAAACCGGATGATTTTTTAGAGTCGTCATAGAAATCATCACGATTTATCCTCTTTTGTCCCCATTCTCGGAACCCGGTTTCGGAGGATTTCGGTAATCTCAGGATATTGATTGACCACCGCGCGATCGTCGGTCTTGGGACCCGCATTATTCGCCCCTCTCACCTTGCGGGTACTGCTGGCTGCATCCACGGCATCAGTTATCGCCTCATAGTCTGAAAACCAATCTTCCAAACAATCCGCTATTTCTTCATCAGATGCAGTTTCTAACTCAGCCAATTGCTTTTGCAAGTCTCCTAAACGGCCCGAAACATCGGGATGATTAAACAGTTCTGGTTGTTGTTCCCAAACAGAGAGAAAAGCACTGATAATGTCTTCTGGGTTCATAATTATCCTAACCGGGATTAATGACTAAAATACAGAAGAGGGCAGTCTCAAGATTTTACGCTCCAATAGCGCAAAATGCTGCCCAGTAGTAAGGAGACTCAAACCGTTTAGCATCGAGTTTCCTTTTCCAAGCGCCAAAAGTCAGTTTTCGTTTCATTTGCTTACGTCGTTCTGGGCTAATCACGGCACAGCTATCAACCCATTCTAACAAATCTTGCACCGTCGCTTCCCGCAGCCATTTCTGAGTCTGACGCAACGCCAGAACCACCGACAGGTCAGACTGCTGGAGAGTTTGATAAAACTGAATCATAAAAATCGCCGTGGAGATATCCGCCACCGCCCAGAGGGTACTCACCACATTGGGAGAACCCGCCAAAATGAAGCCACTGGGGAGGCCGATATATTCATCACTGGTGGAGGTGAAGTCGGTGATACCCGTTTCGCAGGCGGAGAGGGTGACAAGACGGCAGTGGGTCAGGTCAAGGCGTAAGATATCCTCTAAGGTCAGACATTTTTCCAGGTCGAGGAGTTTGTTGTCTTCTAGGGACAGATAGCGGCTGGGGTCATCCGTTGGGGGAGGGGGCGTAAATTCGCTTTTAGCCAGGATGAGGGCGGATTTGAGGGCATCTCGGAAGTTGAAATAGCCGTGACAGGAAAAGTGGGTACAGTGGGCATTTTTCAGGGTTTCCCCATCAATGGCGGCTTTTTCGGCTTGGTCATGTTTGAGGACTTGGTGGGGGTTAAACAGGGATTGGATGGCTTCGACTTCGATATCCGTGAATTGGAGGTCTTGGGTGGGGTTTTGGATGGCGAAGAGGCGGTTAAAGTCGGGGCGTTGTCGGTTTTGGGCTTGTTGCAGGACTTGGCAGTTGGGGGCATACCCCACGCCTTTGGGGAACAGGTCTTGTAGGTAGGCTTCACCGTCTTCTGTGGCAACAGGTAAGGCGTGGAGGGGGAACAGGTGCAGAAACAGGTGAGGGATGAGGATGAGTTTCTGGCAGTTGGGGAATTGTTGCCGCAGGTTTTGCAGGATTTCATCCAGGTGCAGGATTTGGGCGAGGGTTTCTAGGCGTTGGGGGAGGCTGTCTCGCCATTGTTCGCTGTTGCGGCGGTAGTCGTTGATGTAGGTATTCGTCCAGTCGATGAGGTTTTGTCGGTCTTCCTGGGAAGATGTCCAGAGGTCAAGGGTTTGGTTGGTGAGAGTGAAGGTGAGGAATTTATCCCCCAGGATGTACCATTCCAAAATGACAGTTTCATCATCCAGTAACCCTTGCATCCCCTGAAAATGCAGGGGTTGATAGGGTTCGAGTTCCTGCTTTTGTTGCCGCAGTTGGTTGAGGTGGGTATAGTTCGGGTTTTCCTCCTCTTGCAGGCGGCGTTCTTCTTGGTAAATGCCGATTTTGAGAGATTGCAACTGTTGGCGGATGTTCTCGGGAATCACTCCCTCGGGGTACATATCGCGGGTGGCAATGAGTTCCACTAGGTTGCGGGCTTTACTGCGGTCTACATATTCAATGGCATCCTGATATCTGCCCAATTCTAGGCACACTTCCACCATGCCGCGATAAACCTTGTTCCATTCTTCATTAAAGTTGCGTTTATAGCCCTCACTATCCGCGCCAATTTCACCCCGGAGATATTCCACCCGGTCCAGGGCTTCTTGGAAACTACGGTAGGCATTTTCTAGGGCTTGTTGTTTCTGGGAGGAACTGTTCCCAGCGAGGCGAGATTGAGCTTGGTAGGCAAAACCAAAGTTATTCAAAGTTCTCGCTAAGTCGCGGGCTAACCCCAACCGCCGC
>NZ_JBNGCO010000177.1:0-6391 GCF_049974805.1 Baaleninema sp. | reverse complement strand
AATGTTTTGGGATGATATCAAGCTCGTTACCGAACAAATTGAAAAATACGGACTGAGAAAGCCTTTCGTCGATTTGGGGGGACTCGATCGACCTGTTATCGCCGACTACGACTTGACGCTACACACCGGCGATCAACAAGCTCGCTTTGTGAGCCTTTCCCAACGCCCCTTCGACCATATCGATCGAGAGTATTTAGTCGTCAATCCCGAACAAGGCGATCCGTTTATTGAAGATTTACCAAAAAAATATAACAACGCTTTTGGAACAGCAGTATGTTTGAGCGTTCTCGAACACGTGGGCAATCCCTTTGAAGTGTTCCAGGCGCTCTATCAAATCATGAAACCGAACAGTATCTTGATTCTGTCTACGGTTTTCTCATATCCTTATCATCCCTCTCCCAACGACTACTGGCGTTATACCCCTGCCTGTTTGCGACATCTCAGCGAATCGGTGGGTTTTCAAGTTCTCGAATGCGATTGGCGGTTAACAATTCCGGCCGATAAAGGTATTCGCGCCGTACAGGATGGCACTTTACTCGAAGTTAAATCAGTTTACGCGACGCTGGCTAAAGGCGATTTTCAAGCGTCGCCGAATTCGGTTCGTTACGCACTACCCCAGCGAACTTCGCGCAATCCACAGGCCAACCAATTCATCGCACAGGAGTCACAAAAATTGCAAGTTTCAGCATCTACGCCATCCACTAGCAATAGCCCCGTTGTCCTGGTGTACTCTGATGTTAGTGGCAGTAGTGGTTTAACTCAAAATGCCGATCGCGTATTGAGCGGATTAGCGCAAACGGGACAAACTGTTATCTACGCACACCCAAAATCGCAGAAACCTGTTACGGTTCGCCCTGATATCCAATATCAAGAACTGTCTTACGATCCGAACGCGGATTTTTCTAAAACATTTACGGTTCAGGATGAAGCTCGATCTCTCCTCAACCAACTGAACCCGAGTTTAACTGTTTTCGTAGATTCTTGCCCAGTTTCTAACTTTGCTGCCAAGCAAATTGTGGCTCAAGCTGGAATTCCCTTCATACAAATTGTAGGATCGGCAGTTCCACAAGTTGCCCAAAATTTCGTGCCTTGCTTGAAAGAAGTGAAAGATTGGCACGAAAAAGCACAGGCGACAATCGCATTTTCTCAACCGACACTGCAAAATCTACAGCAATATTTCGGACTTCCCGCTGCAAAAGGGAAGGTGATAGAAGGCGGGGTTCCCGTTCCCGACTACCTTCCGGCTATTTCTATGAAATCCCCAAATCCTGCTCCCACGACAGCAGTAACACCTCCAACCAACCGCCCCCAGTGGGAGTATTTACCGCAAGGTTGGAAAACCCAAGACCCCAATATTTTAGGTTGGAACGTTCAAAGTATTCTCGAAACTCAGCGTAAAAAGTGGCCGGCGTTCGTTCGCTCTCTTCAAGGAACCAATCCTCTCGGGATTAATCACGAATCCCCGGTCATTTCAAGCGGTGATTACGGCTCTCATAATACCATGATGACCTATGGCTATGTTTTAGCCAAAGCCGCACGTCAAAAAGAACGAATTTCGATTTTAGATTGGGGTGGAGGCTTAGGACATTACTACTTGTTGAGTAAAGCCTTGCTTCCAGAAGTTGAAATTGACTATTATTGCAAAGACTTGCCAATTCTCTGTCAAGGTGGACGAGAACTATTGCCAGAAGTTACGTTCTACGAGGACGAAACAGAGTGCTTTCAAAACAGTTACGATTTAGTCGTTTCGAGTTCTTCCCTTCAATATTCTGAAGATTGGCAAGATACTGTTCGCAAGCTTTCGCAAGTCACGAACTCTTATTTGCTGATTACGAGATTGCCGATCGTTCGCAAAGCTGATTCTTTTGTCGTTGTTCAGCGTCCCTATGCCTATGGATATCATACGGAATATATCACTTGGTTTTTAAATCGAAATTCTTTGGTGGAATATACTACCAATTTGGGTATGAGGTTTTTGAGAGAATTTCTAATTGCAGAGAAGTTTCCAGTTCCTAACGCTCCTGAAGTGGCTGAAGCGAGAGGCTTTTTATTTTCTAAGCCTTAAAAAATAAAACTCTAAAAATGATGTTTCTAATGTAATTTTTATGCTCGATACTGTTTTTCAAAACAAAAAAGCATTAATTACGGGTGGTTTAGGATTCATCGGGAGCAATCTCGCTCGTCGTCTCATCGATTTGGGCGCAGAAGTGTTACTCGTTGATAGCTTAATCCCAGAATACGGCGGAAATCTTTTTAATATTGACGATGTTCGCGATCGAGTTCGAGTCAACATTTCGGATGTACGGGACGAACATAGTATGCGCTATCTCGTTCAGGGACAAGACTATCTGTTTAACCTGGCGGGGCAAACGAGTCACCTCGACTCCATGCACGATCCTTACACTGACTTAGAAATAAACTGTCGATCTCAACTGTCCATTTTAGAAGCTTGCCGAAAATACAACCCCGATATTCAAATCGTATTTGCGAGTACGCGACAACTCTATGGAAAACCTGATTATTTACCCGTAGACGAAAAACATCTCGTGCGCCCGGTCGATGTCAATGGCATCAACAAAATGGCGGGAGAATGGTATCACATTCTCTATAACAACGTTTACGGAATTCGTGCTTGTGCCTTGCGTCTGACCAATACTTACGGACCGCGAATGCGGGTTAAAGATGCTCGTCAAACCTTTCTCGGGATTTGGGTGCGCTTGTTAGTAGAAGAAAAACCCTTTGAAGTGTGGGGTGGCGAACAACTTCGGGATTTCACCTATGTCGATGATGCTGTAGATGCTTTGCTCTTAGCAGCCACTCATCCCGACGCGAAAGGACAAGTTTTTAACCTTGGCGGCGATCGCGTCGTGAGCCTCAAAGAAACAGCCGATTTACTCATCGAAGCAAACGGGGGCGGAGAATATGTGATTCGCGAGTTTCCCGCCGAGCGAAAACGGATCGATATCGGGGATTACTATTGTGACGATCGACTCATTCGATCGATGCTAGGATGGGAACCCAAAGTCCCATTACAAGAGGGATTGGCGCGAACGATCGCCTACTACCGACAGCATCTCGATCGATACCTTTAACTCCCACCCATAACTCTCGCAAATCATGACTTCCGACTCTCCCATCCTGCAAACAAACCCCAAAGCAGGTTATTTCGCTCATAAAGCCGAAATCGATGAAGCGATCGCCCGCGTTCTCGAAAGCGGTTGGTACGTTCTCGGAGCGGAAGTCGAAGCTTTTGAACGGGAATTCGCGAACTACATCGGAACCGAACAGGCGATTGGCGTTTCCAGCGGAACTGATGGTATTGAAGTCGCCTTACGAGCCTGTCAAATTGGGTCTGGCGATATTGTCGTGACGGTTTCCCATACCGCCGTCGCCACCGTCGCCGCCATCGAACTCGCCGGAGCAATACCGATTCTCGTCGATATCGACCCCGAAACTTTCAACATCGACTTAAACTGTCTCGAAGATACAATTCGACAACTGCTCCAACGTCCCGAACTCGGGAAACTCAAAGCGATCGTCCCCGTTCACTTGTACGGTCGTCCCGTCGAAATGGAGGGGATTCTAGACATTGCTCGTCGTTACGATCTCCGCGTTGTCGAAGATTGCTCCCAATCTCACGGCGCAACGATCGACGATCGAAAAACGGGAACTTGGGGCGATTTAGCGGTTTTCAGCTTATATCCAACTAAAAACCTGGGAGCGTTAGGGGATGCGGGGATTATCGTCACGAGCGATCGCGATTTAGCCGAACGGACGCGAAGCCTTCGTCAATACGGTTGGGGTCAGCGGTATATCAGCGACATTCCGGGGACAAACGCTCGTCTCGACCCCATTCAAGCGGCTATTCTGCGCGTCAAGCTGCAATATCTAGATGAAGAAAACGCACGTCGCCAAGCGATCGCGCAACAATACGATCGCCATCTCGCCAACTTACCTCTCAAACTTCCCCAAAGACCCGAGAACGGGACTCAGGTTTACCATCAATACGTCGTTCGTACTCCCCAACGGGACGAAATGCGGGCGTTTCTCAAAGAGAGCAGCATTGGAACCTTGATTCACTATCCTGCTCCCGTTCACCAACAACCTGCTTATCGAGGTCGAGTCACGATCGACGGGAAATCCCTTCCCAAAACGGAACAAATCTGCTCGGAGATAGTCAGCTTGCCCATGTATCCGTATTTAACGGATGAAGAAGTTCAGCGTATTAGTGATACGATCGTACACTGGACTCGACAGGCAAACCTTTAACCCACCAAGTCGGATGCGTTATTTCTGTACCTATTTCGACCATCGCTATTTACCCAAAGGATTAACACTGTATAATTCTTTGAAACAGCATTCCCAAAGTTTTGAACTTTGGGTTTTATGTCTCGATAAGCTTTGCTACGAAGTTCTAGAAAAACTCGCACTTCCCCATCTCAAATTCATCGAGTTAGAAACACTAGAATCTGCCGATCCAGACCTGTTAAAAGCCAAACAAGATCGAACCTTAGTTGAATATTATTTCACCTGTACGCCCTGTTTTCCGAGATATATTTTCGATCGAGAATCAAGTATCAATTTAATTACCTATTTAGATTCGGATTTATTTTTCTTTTCAGACATCGAGCCAATTTATCAAGAGCTGGGAGAGCGTTCGATCGCAATTATCGAGCATCGCTTTCCCCCTAAACTTGAAGGGTTAAAATTCAACGGAATTTACAACGTGGGCTGGGTTTCGTTTCGTCGAGATAGTCCCGGTTTAGAATGCTTGAATTGGTGGAGAGAGCGTTGCCTCGAATGGTGTCACGACTATCACCAAGACGGAAAATTTGCCGATCAGAAGTATTTAGACGACTGGCCAGTTCGATTTAACAACGTTGCCGTTTTACAACACAAAGGGGCTAACTTAGCACCTTGGAACGTCGATCGATACGATATTCAACTCAAAAACAATCGGATCTGGGTAGACGAACAACCGCTAGTTTTCTACCATTTTCATGGTTTCAAAGAAAAAGAACCGAGCGTTTACGATCCGAACTTAAATTTTTATCGAGTTGAAAAGAACCACCAGACTTTATCGATCGTCTACCAAACTTATATCCAATCCCTGAACTCAACTAAAAAACAAGTCGTTACTCTCTTACCCCAAGCCTCTCTCGGGGATAGCGTTCGCTTTAAAAAAATTCCCGCTCTAACTGCCGTATCATCTCAGTCTGTTGCCAGTTCTTCCCAGCCAGTCATGGAACCGAATACTAACCCTCAACCAGCCAAAATTGTGACCGATGCCCTCAGCGCGATCGAACAAGCCTTTCAGCAACCTCAACCCTCTCCAACCCCAACCCAAGAAAACCTACCCCTCTCTCAACTCATCCCCCAAGCCACTCAACTCCTCCAAACCTACCAACAAAACCCCCTCAACCGCGACGCCCTCGACCAACTCCGCCGCATCCGAACCGCCGTCACCCAACACCTCCTCAACCTCCCCACCGACCAACTCCACCCCCAACTCACCGGACAACTCGGCCAAACCTACAAACAACTGTGGCAGAGTTCCCTCAAAAACGAACCCCTCACCGACACAGACCGCACCACCATCGCCCAACTCTCCCAAAAACTCAGCCAGGGACTCGGCGCACCCCAAGCCCTCCAGACCCTTTTCGCCGCCGCCCTCTACGGCTACCCCCACCAGTTCGACATCCAATATCAAAACGCCCCCATCCCCAGTTGGATGACCGGAACCTACCTCAACTTCATGTTCGAGTCGCCCCGTCTGTTCAAAGACTTAGGGGAAGTAGACGCCTATCACCAGTACTTCACCAACTGGACGACCTACCTCCACGACAAAATCCTCAGCAACCCCGACAACCCCACCTGGAAAACCGTCACCCAGGCGTTCGCCAACCTCGCTAACCTCACCCCCCTCTGCTTCAGCCACCGCGACCAACGGGAAGTTCAACAAAAACGCGCCGCCATTCTCGAACGGTACCTCCAACAGGCCGGTTCCCAACTGGACTACCAGTTCCCACCCCGTCCCCAAAACCGCAAGCTCCGTTTCGGCGTCCTCTGTCTCAACTACCTCCCCACCGCCGAAACCTTCACCACCATTCCCGCCTTCGAGCATTTAGACCGCAACCGTTTCGAGGTCTATCTCTACAGCCTGCAAACCACCGGACACCCCCACGAACAATACTGTCGAGAACGGGCCGATAAATTCACCACCCTCCCGGCGAACAACCTCCCCAACATGGTGAACGCTGTCCGCAGCGACGACCTGGACGTACTTCTCATCGGGACGAATATCACCGCCCGGTCTTACCCCCTCACGCTGCTGTCCCTGCACCGCCTCGCCCGCATCCAAACCACCGGACTCTCCGCCCCCACCACCACC
>NZ_JBNGCO010000176.1:0-6409 GCF_049974805.1 Baaleninema sp. | reverse complement strand
CTCTTGCCGATCGAGCCTGTCACACCCTGGATTCCATAAAGCGTTTCAACCATCTTTGAGCCAGCAGACGCCACGGCTAGCTCGTTCCTCGAAAAGTTTTCAAAAATACCAGGAGTTAAGCACGGGTCGGTCGATCGACTCGGTTTTTCGTTCTGACCTTTCCGTTAAACCGAAATATCGTTAAAAACCGGGTTTCTGCGTAAGTCCTCAATACATGGAGAAGACTGCGTTAAGCTGGACAGCACCGGGAAATCGCCGCTCGATCGAAAGTGTTATCGATCGCGGCGAATTCCCGAACCGAACGTCAACCAAAAGGGGAGTTCGTCGTGCTGGATCTCAACAAAGTCAGTCAACAGTTAGCGGGAACGATCGACCACCTGCGGGAAGAAGCCACCGCCGCCCGCAAGCGCATGGAACGGGCAGAAACCTTATTTCTCCAAGCCTGTCAGCAGCAAGACGCCTTAGTAAAAGCTCAAAAGCGATGGCGCGATCGCATCTGGTTTTCCGCCGCCACCCCCGTCGAACCCCTGGACACCCGCGTTTTACTGAAAGCACCGCCGAAAGCCCACAGCGTCATCGCCACCGACGGTTCCCAAATCGCCCCCAACCAACACGAAATCGCCTATTGCTATCTCCTCAACATCGGACGGGTGGCGTTACACTACGGCCAAAATCGCCAACCCCTCCTCGATAGCATTCCCGAAGTGTTCTACCGTCCCGAAGACCTCTACGTTTCCCGACAGTGGGGAATTCGTACCGAAGAATGGATGGGATATCGGCGCACCGTGGCTGAAGCCACAGAACTGGCGGAGTTAGCCGTTAGCGTGCGGTTGCAAAATCGCAAACCCCCCATGTTGGCGATGGTGGACGGGTCTTTAATTTATTGGTTTTTAGAAAATTTACCCAACGAGGCGATCGATCGTATCCTACCGCCGATGTTGGAAGCCTGGAATCGCCTCCAGTTAGCCGGAGTTCCCTTACTGGGGTATCTCAGCGCCTCCCGCAGTAGCGAAGCCCTGCACTTTCTACGCTTCCAAGCCTGTCCGTTCGACGTACCCAACTGTTCGACAAACTGTCCTTACGTCGCCCCAGAAGAAGGAGAAGTGGTGTTGAAACGCTCCCCCTGTCAAGTGGCCGAACCGTTGCGGGATACCATCTTTTGGGCGACGCAGTTACAACCGGGAGAACGGGGCTGTTTGTGGAAGTCCTCCAATCCCATTTTGAACCTGTACGGCGATCGTCAGACCGTATATTTCTGTTACGTTCACGTGGGAAGTGAAATCGCCCGCATCGACCTTCCCGCTTGGGTGGCGAACAATCCGGATCTTCTCGACACTGCCTTGAGTTTGATGTTAGGACAGGTTTACAAAGGATACGGTTATCCCGTGACGTTAGCCGAAGCTCATAACCAAGCTGTCGTCCGAGGCGGCGATCGACATCGCTTTTTTGCCTTATTAGAACGTCAGATGATCGAAGCTGGGTTGCAAAACGTGGGAACCTCTTACAAAGAAGCGCGAAAACGCCGCAGCATCGCTTAATAGATTGGATAAACCCGCTCAGATTTCAGCAATGAGTACATTAGATTTAGATCGGGAATTCACCTCAGATTTAGACCGAGCCTTAAAAAAATACGATCGCGCCCTCGAATATCTCGAAGACGGCGAAGGGTTCGATCGATCGCCCTCCCTCGACACCTGCTTAGACGTATTACTCCTACGGGACAAAATTCAACGCCTCGTCGCCCAAGAAAGTCCGCCCCCCACCCAAGCCTGTCTCAAACTCATTTCCCTAGACGAACGCCTAACCCAACAGGGAGGCGTCATCGCAAAAACCGTTCCGCTCGAGAAATTTCGAGAACTCGTCGAACCGCCCGAATCGGCGTGGTGGTGGTACTTCCAACCCCCTGAAGAAATTCACCCTTGGGATAAATTAGATTGGCTCTGGGAAATTTTAACCATTCCCGTTCTCACCTGTAACTTCGCTCTCGTGGCGGCGATTTCCTCCCGGTTCTTAGCCGGAGGCCCCGACGCCTTGGGTGCCTTTGCCACCATCGGACAGAGCGTCATAGCCATGTTAGCGGCCGGTGCGCCGCTCAGCAAAGCCGGCCAGCGAATTATCGAACGCTCCCTAACCGCCTTACATCTCCCGAAATATTTATGGCACGAAACCAAATTTGCCTTGGCCGTCTTGGTCTTTCTCGGATTGCTGGGATTTCAAGCCAGTTTACCCAGTATTTCAAGATATTACCTTCGACGGGGTATCGAGGCGCAAGATCGGTTTCAAACCACCGTCGCCCTCGCCAAGTACAAACGAGCAGTAGAACTCGAACCGAACAATATGGAAGCCCATTTCCGCTTGGGTAATATCTACGAAGACTTACTCGAATTCGATAAAGCCCAGGCAGAATATCGAGTCTCACTGCTCGGCGGCTGTATCGAAGCCTATAATAACCTCGCCCGTCTCTACATTGTGAATTCCCAGGACTACACCGCAGCGGCGGCGTTGCTGAAACAGGGACAGTTGAAGTTGGAAAATCGCGAAAACTTCGCTCTTCAATACTGTTCGGCTGCTAGCATTCCGGCGATCGAATATGTATTTTCCAAAAATATGGGCTGGGCGCGGTTGATGCAAGATCGCCCCCTCGAAGCTGAAAGCGAACTCAGAAACGCCATTGCCATTAACCCCCAAGGTGCAGGTCCGCACTGCTTGTTAGCTCAAGCCCTAGAACAGCAAAATAAAAATCCTGCGGCGGCGTTAGAACAATGGGAGCAGTGTTATGCCTTGGCTCGGGGACTCAACCCGGAAGAAGATGCTTGGCTCGATGCGGCTCGCAAGCGGTTGTTTCAAGCGGAGTCTGGGGAGTCGGAGAATTCTCCGGAAACGCCTCTTCCCTGAGACGGTTCGAGACGCTCCCCCTCAGTGGTGCAGAAAACTTTTCGAGATCGGGGATTGACAAAATTTATATTATATGTATTTAATTTGGGGCCAGATCCCCGGCATCCTGGAGATGCCGGGGATCTCCGGTAGCCATTTACCGATTTGAGATTTTTAGGCCAACCCTTTAATACGGCGATATCTTTTCTAACAAGGGTTTCAGGACTTTTCTGCACCACTAAGGACGCTCCCCTCTCAAACTGATGGATTGCCCTTAAAAATTACAGCCGGGCTGGGGACTTGTCCGGAAGGTTTAAGGAAATCTAATTTTCGCGAAAACTCCAGAAAGAAAATACAATCGTCCGGGATGAATCTGGGTTGAGTTTTTTTACAAAAACAGACTGTGCAGCGTTTTTTTTGAGGTATAAAAGGATAGGCATAGAGGTGAGACTGATAGAAATCGCAGTGTCTCACCCGAAACTGGGCATTTCCCAAAAATAGAGAGTTCGTTTGAGATTGCGGGTTTCTCAGTCTGTTGCCGCCCTGCCATAAATGCCCTTCCCGGCTCGATCGTTCTGTCTTGAAACCTTACAACCCAACTACCCATGAAATTCGATCGCTACCTATCTTTCGGCTCTACTTTACTAGCGCTGGCGCTTTCAATGCCCACCGCCGCCGGAGCCTCAGAATTCCTACTGGTGGACGTCAACGGCTCGGCTCAAATCCGACGCTCCGGACAATCTCAGTATCAGCCCGCTCGCGGGGGGATGCGCTTGAACACAGGGGATCTCGTGCAAACGGCAGGCGGCGCTCAAGTCCGCATCCGCTGCTCCGATTTAACTACCACTTGGACGATGAATTCCAATCTCGAGCGGGGGGTCGTCTGGGGCTGTCCTCCCGATGGCGGCTTCAGCTTGAGAGTGGGGCGACAAAGCGACAATACCCTCGGCGGGATAGACCCCAGCATTCCCTATGTCACCACGCCTCGCCGCACGTTTATTTCAAATTCTCAACCCATCATCCGTTGGAATCCCGTCGCGGGGGCCAGTCGCTACACGGTGCAAGTGCTGGGAGATGATGTGAATTGGGAAACGGAGGTCAGCGGGACGCAGGTGCAGTATCCTGGTACGCCGGCGTTGACGCCAGGGGTGGAATATCGGGTTATCGTGGAAGCGGATAACGGGGCGTCTTCTCAGCTCGATGTGGGGGCGGAAACGGCGACGTTCGAGCGGTTGTACCCGGAAGATTTGGAAATTGTGGAAACGGATATTGCTCAGATTCGAGAGCAGGAGTTTCCGGAAGAAACGGAAGCCCTTTCGATCGCTGATATTTATATTCGCGAAGATTTGTTAGCGGCGGCGATCGATACCCTCGAGCCGTTTGTGGCTTCGGGAACCGAGACCCTAGAAGTTTATCAAGTCTTGGGAGATATCTATCGTTACGTGGGTTTGAATTTGTTGGCTGAGGAACGATACGAACGGTCGATCGAAATTGCGACGGCCATCGAAGATATTCAAGGATTGGCAGACGCGCGATCGGGATTAGCGGAAGTGAAGGCGATGTTAGACCAACCCGAGGCGGCGATCAAACTGTTAACGCAAGCCCAAAGCGGTTACGAAACCCTCAACGATACCGAACGAATCGAAGAGTTACAAAAAAGAATTGACGACTTAACGTAATTACCTTAAAAAAAACCGGCAAAAAATGCCGGTTTTTTTTAACAAAAATAGTTTTTTTAATTACGTTTTGATTAGTTAATTTTAACAAAAAAATTCCGGCGTTGCCAACAGTTTTAGACTCTACAAAAATGGTCTTAAATGAGTGTAAAATATGCCGATCGTCTCAAATTAGAAGACCCGTAAAAACCGTACTAACTCCCTCAAACCTATTAACCCAAGAGCCAGAAGCCACATAACTCATGACCAGTTTTCAAGCTGCGGGCTGGGTTCGACTCGGGCTAGTCCTGTTGACCGCCAGCCTGGCGAGTTCCCCAGTTCGCGCCGCATCAGAAAGCCAAATTTTCCCACTCGCCCAAACCCTTTCAACCCCCTCAGACGAGGTTTTCCTCGCGCAAATCACACCGGACGCGACGCTCGGCACTGAAGCCTCCGTCGTCACTCCCAACGCCTCCGTCAACGGCAATCCCGCCACACTTATTGAAGGGGGGGCGACGCGGGGCGCGAACCTTTTCCACAGCTTTCAAGAATTCAACGTGAACAGCTTTGAAAGCGTTTATTTCAACAACCCCGCCAACATCCAGAACATTCTCAGTCGAGTGACGGGAAACAATATTTCCAACATCGATGGAGTGCTGGGCGTCAACGGTTCGGCGAACCTGTTTTTACTCAATCCCAACGGCATCCTTTTCGGTTCCGGAGCCAGTTTAGATATTAGTGGGTCGTTTTTCGCCAGTACCGCTGACAGCCTGGTGTTTGAAAACAACGCAGAATTTAGCGCGACGAATCCCGCATCCGCCCCTTTATTGACCGTCAGCGTTCCCGTCGGGGTGCAGTTGGGCAACAGTCCGGGGACGATTCGGGGAACCGAAGCCAGCTTGGAGATACGCCAACGCGAAACCCTGGCATTGTTAGGAGGAACGATCGATCTCGATGGCGTCCAAATCTCTGCACCAGGGGGGCGAGTCCTCCTAGGAGGAGTCGGCGGTACTGGAACCGTTGCGTTGCAGTTCAGTAATTCAGGGTCGAGAGTGTCTCTAACGGGATGGGAGTTACCCGAAAACCTGGATCGATCGCCGATTTCCTTGACGAACAGTGCCAGCATTACAGTTATCGATCGTATCGGCGGCGAAATCTCGATCGACGCCTCCGATATTACCGTTAGCAGCAGTTCCTTAGATGCTGGAATTGGGGAAGGATTGGGCGTTCCCGACGCCGACTCGGGCAATATCGAACTCAACGCCACAGGAGAACTCACCCTATCCGATAGTAGTTCGATCGCGAATCGCGTTAGAGAGAATTCGGCGGGAAATGCGGGCGATATTCGCGTCGTCGCCAATGTCGTAAACGTACTGGGTTCCGCTTACCTCGATTCAAACACCTCGGGTCAGGGAAATGCGGGTAACGTCAGTCTTACCGGCGACACCGTAAACGTGAGCGAGGGCGCTTTCCTCTTGTCAGAAACAGAAGGTCAGGGAAATGCGGGTAACGTCAGTCTTACCGGCGACACCGTAAACGTGAGCGAGGGCGCTTACCTCTCTTCGGGGACTGAGGGTCAGGGAAATGCGGGTAACGTCACTCTTACCGGCGAAACCGTAAACGTGAGCGAGGGCGCTTACCTTTCTTCAGAGAGTTCAGGTCAGGGAAATGCGGGTAACGTCACTCTTACCGGCGAAACCGTAAACGTGAGCGAGGGCGCTTTCCTCTCTTCGAGTACCACAGGTGAAGGAAATGCGGGTAACGTCACTCTTACCGGCGACACCGTGGAAGTGAGCGTGGGCGCTTTCCTCTTGTCAGAAACAGAAGGTCAGGGAAATGCGGGTAACGTCACTCTTACCGGCGAAACCGTAAACGTGAGC
>NZ_JBNGCO010000175.1:0-6446 GCF_049974805.1 Baaleninema sp. | reverse complement strand
CAAACCGTGAGGTCTGGAGAATCGCCGCTCTTTTAAGGCGGCGAGTATGTCAAAACCGCTATGCTTATGAAGGCGTTGAAGAGTACGCACAAGTTCAGGCGCGAGTTGAGAAGTTGATGGAGGATTATATGGAGGAACGAGAGGCGGAGGAAGCGCCAGAAGAGGCGGTGATGAATCGGGAGTTAGAGCGTCAGTGGCGACGGATGGAACAGTTAGATTGGTACGATCGATCGCCGGGGCGATCGCTCCGGATGCCACCGGGGTTTTAAAATTCAGGTAGCGATGTAGAAACCTCCCCAAACATCCTATTGGGTATCCCGTTCAATCTTCCTTTTCTTCCTGAATGCGATCGCGCTCCGCTTCCGCCTCTTTCTTCATCTGCTCGACTCCAGCGGCGATGTCCAGCGGCGGCGCACCCCCTCCAGCACCGATTAAAACCGTCGGCGCACCTTGGGCGATGGTGGTAGACACCGGAACCGACCCGGCGGGAGTTGTCGTCATACCAAACACCATCGAGGTGACGTGCGCCGCAGGCATTCCCCCGATTAAGACGGTGGGATTTCCACTGATTATCATACCCGGCCCGGCGTTGATGACCGGCCCCGCCACGGACGTGGTCGTGACGGCGGCGGGTTGGTTGTTAATCACCACATTGGGAACGCCAGGGGGAAGAACGCTGTCGCCAGTTACGGTGAGGTCGCCTACTCGAGCTGCGGGAAAAGACATCGCGACACCAGAATGCTTCGAGGGTTCGGGCAATTCGCCCGAACGTGCTACCAGTTTAAGCCATCGTTTCGCGCAGCGGCGAAGGAACTTTCGAGGGGCGAATTCGGGTTGTAAATTCCCGAAAACTGGCGTTTGATACGGTCGGAGACGGTTTTGAAAATTGCTGTTTTGAGAGTTCCCGCCTAGAATCGAAGCAGATTAAGATGCTTTGGCAAAATCTGGCTCGATCGAGCCGATTTGGGAGACGGTAGCGATGGGCGATCGATCGCATCAGTTCAAACCCACTTCCCCCACCGTTCAACGGAGAACCTGGGTCAATTTCCGCAAGGAAGAAACGCCCCCAATCCGCGATCCTTTTGGCTTGTATCCGGAAGCGTCCGAGTCCGAGGAGAGCGATCGACCCCTTCCCACGGGAGGATTCAGCCTACTCGAGTCTCCCATGCCGATGCACCCGCCCGTCCAGCGTCAGGGAGAAGAGACGGAAGCAGAAACCGACACCGACGACGCGGAAGACCTCGACCTACAAGCGAAACTGACGATTGGGAAACCCGGGGACTCATACGAACAGGAAGCGGATTCGATCGCGGCGCAAGTGATGAAAATGCCCGATTCGAAGCCTTCGCCTCGAAACCCCGAACTCGACGACAACGACGCCAAACCCCAGACGACCCCCGTTCGCCCCAAACTCCAATTACGGGGAAACGCCAACCCCTCTCAAGCCAGTCCGCAATTCGAGCAAACCCTCAACCGACGCAAGGGACAAGGACAACCGCTCGCCAAGGAAACGCGGGAATTTATGGAATCGAGATTCGGTACCGATTTTTCCGGCGTGCGCGTCCATACCGACGGCGAAGCGGCTCAATTAAACAAAGAGGTGGGCGCGAAAGCCTTTACCCACGGTCGAGATATCTTTTTCAACAGCGGTCGCTACAATCCCGGTTCTAGCAGCGGCAAAGAATTACTCGCCCACGAGTTAACTCATACCATTCAACAGACGGGAAATACGCTTCAACCTAAATCCCGGTCGCGCGATCGCGCCAAATCTAATAAAATTCAACCTCAATTTTTAACGACGATTCCCAGCGTCCAGCGACGGGAAGACCGAGAATCCGAGGCGGTTTCCCCAGCGACAGCGGCGCCAAAAACGGAAACGCCGTCGAGTCGAGAACCCCCCAGTCCGTCTGCGGCTACATCTGCGACTCAAACCGCCGAGGCCTCTGGAAAACCCCAAACTGCTGCACTTCCATCTCAGGAAACCGCCCAACCTGCAACGCCGTCGGGTGGCGAAACCTCGAAGATGGCCGGTGAAACCGCTGCTTCTCCCACGCAGACAGCTCAAGGTGGCGGGGGAACGGCTGCACCCGCATCGGCGGACGCCGATCCTGCATTTCAAGCGGTTGTCGCGGACAGCGAAGCGGCGGCGACGCAACAAAAACAGCATCCTCGGGCGGATTCGGAAGCCCAAGCCGCACAAGACGCCGCCGAATCCCCCGCCAACGAAGTGGAAAGTCAGGGCCAAGATCGCCAAGTGACGGAACTGGAACAGCAACCGCCGGGAACCTTCGATGGCGAACAGTTCAAAGCGGCGCTGATGCAACGGATTGAGGCGGTGGTTCCCCAGACGGAGGAGGAAGCTGAAGGCTTTAAAGACAACAACCAACTGGATTCGGTGCGTCAGTCGGTGTCGTCGCAGGTGACGGAGGAACAGGAACAGGCGGCGGCGCCAATTGAAGACAAAGCAGCCGACCCCCCCGATACGAGCGGTCTGGAACCGCGCACCGCCGAACCCCTCGAACCCTCCGAATCACAGCCTCCTTCCCATATCGCCGCTGAAGGGGCGGCTCCCAAGCCGAGGAGCGAGGCGGAAGTTTCTGCACCGCTGCAAGCCAACAGTGCTTCGTTAGACGAACAGATGGAAGCGGCGGAGGTGACGGAGACGCAGCTTGAGCAGTCGAACGAACCGCAGTTTGTCAGCGCACTGGCGGCGAAACAGGAGGCGCAAACGGACGCGCAGACGGCGCCGGGGATGTATCGTCAGGGGGAGCAAGGGGCGATCGCCCAGAGTCAGGGACAGGCGGTATCGCTGGTGAAGACGGGGTTACAGGAGATGCACGGCCAGCAATCGGAGGCGATGGCTCAGGCGTTGGGGGTGCAGGGAGACACGAAAGGGAAAGACGAACAGAAACGCAAGGAAGTCGCCGATCGCATTAACGAGATTTACGAAAAGACGAAAGGGGACGTGGAAACCGCCCTCGACGGCTTGGAATCTGAGGTGACGAGTCGCTTCGATACGGCGGCGAATCGGGCGCGACAGCTATTTGAGAATCACGTCGATGCCAAGATGAAGGCGTATAAGAAAGAACGCTACGGCGAATGGTACGACGTGCGGGGTTGGGGGAAACGCGCTAAAGATGCGGTGGTGGGTTTACCGCCGGAAGTCAATGGCTTTTTTGAAGAAGGTCGATCGAAATATCTGGCGGAAATGGACGTTGCGCTGACGGATATTTCTAACTTCGTCGCCGAACGGCTCAACCAGGCGAAAACCCGCATCGCGCAAGGGAAACAGGAGATTCAACAGTACGTTTCTAGTTTGCCTCAAGAGTTGAAACAGGTGGGAACGGAAGCGGCGCAAAACATCCAAAGTAAGTTTGATGAGTTAGAAGGTCAGGTTGACAGCAAGCGAGACGCTCTCATCGACAGTTTGTCTCAGAAATATCAGGAAGGGGTGCAGGCGATCGACGATCGCATCGAGGAGATGAAAGCCCAAAATCAAGGGCTGGTGGATAAAGCCAAGAACGCGATCGGCGGCGTTATCCAAACGATTTTGGAAATTAAGGGAATGCTGGCCAACGTCCTCGGCGGTGCTGTGGAAACGGTGAGTCAGATTCTCAAAGATCCCATCGGTTTTTTGGGAAATCTCGTCACGGGATTGCGTCAGGGATTCCAAAACTTCCTCAGCAACATCGCCACCCACTTACAAACGGGGTTAGTGGGTTGGCTGACGGGAACGATGGGATCGGTGGGAATTCAACTTCCGGAAGATTTGTTCAGTCTCAAAGGAATTTTCAGCCTGGTGACGCAGGTGTTGGGGTTGAGTTGGAATTACGTCCGTCAGAAAGCGGTGAAAATGTTCGGCGAACCCGTGGTGGCGGCGATGGAGAAGGGGTCGGAAATTTTCCAACTGTTGCAATCGCAGGGTTTGACGGGAGTTTGGGAACACCTGCGCGACCAGTTTACCGATTTGAAAGAGTCGGTGATGGGGGAAATTAAGAATATGGTGATTACGCAGGTGATTCAGTCGGGAATTACCTGGTTGTTGGGACTCCTCAATCCGGCGGGTGCGTTCGTGAAGGCGGCGAAGGCTATTTACGACATCGTGATGTTCTTCATCAACCGAGGGTCCCAGGTGGTGGAGTTGGTACAGGCGGTTACGCAGTCGATTAAGTCGATCGCCAGTGGTGCGTTGGGTGACGCGGCGAAGTTGGTGGAAAATGCGTTGTCGAAGGCGCTTCCGGTGGTGATTGGTTTCTTGGCGTCGTTGCTGGGTCTTGGCGGGTTGGCGAATAAGGTCACGAAGGTCATTAAGAGGGTTCGCAAACGCATCGATAAGGCGATCGAACTGGTGTTGAAGAAAGCGAAGAAAGCCGCGAAGAAACTGCTGAAGAAATTAGGGTTGCGCGGGGAAGAGGACGAAGACGCCGAACGCGCCGACCCGGAACACGATGCGAAGGTGAATGCAGGTTTGCAGCAGATCGATCGTGAGGAAGCGAAGTATCTCAAAGACGGTAATAAGATTACGAAGGAAGAGGCGGAAACGGTTGCGGCGACGGTGAAGCAACGAAACCCGGTGTTTAAGGCGATTTCAGTCGTCGATGCGGGAGAAACTTGGGATTATCGGTATGCAGCCTGTGAAGGTACAAAGAAAGGAGAAAAGAAAGAAGAAGGCGAGGAAGAAGTTCAAGGTGCATTTGCTCTGTATCGCGGCATTCATTTTAATAAAAATTTAAGCGAGGAAGATTATAAATCTCAGTTAAAGCGAGATTTGGTTAATACACCCACTTTTAGTACGGCAGCCAAGAAAATTTCCGGTAGTCAAAAACCTGACGGGTCAGATGTCAGTCAATCCGACTTGCAAAATGCAGCGGAATTAGTAACACGAGAAGTTGACAAAACCCAAAATCCTAGAAGTGTAAAAAAATGGTGGGGCAAGAAAGATCAAGAGTTTAAAAGTCTTTTCTATGCCATGTTACAGGACTATGTTAACCGCTACGATCGATTTCGAGAAGAATTACGAAAAGCTCAAAGCGGACAATATTCAGGATTAAATCTAGTTGATATACCTTTTATATCAACCTCTAAAAATCCAAATCACGCAGCTCGATATGCCCTCGGGCAAAAGGGAACACAACAGGAAAATCGAAATCCGCAAGGTTCGATTATCGGGCGAATGTTTATTTATCTTTTTAGCGCCATGGAGCTAGTAGAATCTGGAGCTATCGATGTTCAAGATTTACATAAATCTGGAAAGATAAAAGTCAAGTATCGCATCTTTAAAGAAGGAGAAGTTGCATTTACAGGAAGTATACCCGGTAAAAATTTAGTAGCACAAGAAGATGCAAGGCTCGAACATTCTGCAAGTAGCTTGGGGAATTCAGCCAAGCAAAAAGCGCAGCAGATAGCAACTAATAAAGGAGGGCTAAAAGAATGGCAATCCTGAATACAGAAGTTTTTGTAGATCTAGTCAAGCGTGAATTTAAAATTTTACCAAAGAACTATCAAGCTCATAAAGAGCGTAGGTTGCAAGCATATAATTATGCCGATAAAACTTTAAAATATATCCAGCAAGACTTTCAGAGTGTCAATACTTTATTTGACGAAAACAAAATATCAGAAAAAGATTTGGTTTTATCCTTTACAGAATTAGCTCTGGAACTCACATCTTTTTTATATGCAGTGGGGGCAGACCACGGAATTTGGAAAAAATGGTCGGCGTTGTCAGGCATTGGTCTTTTTCTACAGGAAAAAATTTATGAATCTATTGAGTATTTAATTCTTGGAGAAGAATGGAATTTTATAGATCGGTTATCCAAGTCTTTTTCGAGTTTACATATTATTCAAAATTCAACCCTTTATGAAGGGGTAATTTCAACCTTGGCTTTGAGTCAAGACTGTATGGATTTTCATGCGAGTGGTGAGGATGTAGAAGAGAAAGCTTGGTTGAGTCTTATTGACAGTATTCCATCTCAAAAATACGATCTGACTAGGGATTGCTTGGTTGAAATTGCTGAATTTTGGATGATGGAAGATGAAGATAATTGGATGCAGTTTCATCCTCGAAGCTATCCAGATTTTGAAACTCCAGTGTGTGCGGTTGCGGCACTCGCTTGTCACCAAGGTTTTCCACCAAAAGGTTTTACTACCGAACAATATCAGTTTTTAGAACCTGGATTAGTTTCTGCCAGATTGGAGACTTGGTTTCCCCAATATTTTGAGTTACCATTGGCGAGGTAGTTTGGTTTACATATCTAGCGAAATTCAATACCATTACTGATTCGTGACTGGTTTCTTCTCATCGGTAGTCCAAGCTATAAGGTCAGAGAAAAATTCACGGATTAGTCTTTCCCATCCCTTGAGATATCGTTGTAATGATTGTATGCAAAAATTCCATGCCGTTTACTATCATAAATCGTCGCGCTAATCTCGATCGCCTGCAAGCCAAG
>NZ_JBNGCO010000174.1:0-6619 GCF_049974805.1 Baaleninema sp. | reverse complement strand
GTTCTTTTTAGGAGATGCGAGCGCGTCAACGGCAAAACTCTGTTGTGTTTGGTGTGAGGAGGGACAAAAACGATGGCGATCGCATTGGTGACCGGTTCGGCCGGATTAATTGGTTCGGAGTCAGTTCGTTTTTTTTGCGATAAAGGATTTACCGTTGTCGGTGTCGACAACAATATGAGAGAAAGGTTTTTTGGAGAAGGAGCTTCGACCCTCTGGAATCGAGATCGCCTTCTGGAAAAGTATGGCGAGAAGTATATTCACCACAACAGCGACATTCGCGATCGCGAGGCGATTTCGGAAATTTTTAAAACCTACAGTGGCGAGATCGAGTTAATTATTCATACTGCCGCGCAACCGTCCCACGACTGGGCTGCCCGCGATCCGTTTACTGATTTTACCGTCAATGCTAACGGTACCCTCAACCTCCTCGAAAACACCCGCCAGCATTGTCCGGACGCGGTTTTTATTTTTTGTTCGACGAATAAAGTCTATGGCGACAACCCGAATTTGTTGCCCTTAGTGGAACTCGAAAGCCGTTGGGAAATTGAAGAAGGCCATCGGTTTTACGACGGGATCGACGAAACCATGAGTATCGATCGCTGCAAGCATTCTCTCTTCGGTGCGTCGAAGGTCGCCGCTGATGTTTTAGTCCAAGAATACGGGCGGTATTTCGAGATGAAAACCGCCTGTTTTCGCGGCGGATGTTTGACCGGCCCGAGCCATTCTGGAGCGGAGCTTCACGGCTTTTTGTCTTATTTGATGAAATGTACCGTTACGGGAAAGCCTTACAATATTTACGGCTATAAAGGGAAACAGGTGCGCGACAACATTCACAGCTACGATTTAGTGAATGCTTTTTATCATTTTTATCAAAATCCTCGAGTTGCGGAAATCTACAATATTGGCGGCGGACGAGAAAGCAACTGTTCGATGTTAGAAGCGATTCAGCAGTGCGAAGAAATAGCCGATAAAAAATTGAATTGGGAATATCGAGAAGCCAACCGCATCGGCGACCATATTTGGTGGATTGGAAGCTTAAAAGCGTTTCAATCTCACTATCCCGGTTGGACGTTAACCTATAACGTTCGCGGAATCCTCGAAGAAATCTACACGCAAAACGTCGATCGCTGGTAGAAAAACTGGCGGAAGTCTCTAAAAAACAGGGTTCGGTAAGTTTGGAAAAATTTCTGAAACGAACCTTGAGAATGAGAGAGCGATGACAGTTTGAAGAGGATTCTCAACACAAAGGTTTTCAGAGCTGGTTGCGCCAGCATGGTGCATCGTAACGACTCGCTCTAAACCCCCATTTATTCAAAAACTCTGGAAGTTGGGTGGAATCGAGACACCCGAAATGGGGGGTCTTCGATCGCTGCGATCGCCCTGGCTTGAATGTCGATCGAGAAACAAAGGACACGATGAGAATTCAAAACCGATTTCAAAAGGGATTTCAAAGGCTGTTTCAAAAACGAGCGATTCGCTTCCTCGGTGGCGGCGGCGTCGCAGCAGCCTTTAACTTGCTGTTGATGTTTCTGTTCGTGGAAATCGGTGGTTGGGATACGCCAATTTTGCGAAATACCGCCAATGTGATTTCCATCGAACTGTCGCTACTGCTGAGTTTCTTTATTTATCGAACTTGGGTGTGGACGGGTGGCAGTTGGCGCCTGCGGGAGGTGCTGCTGCGTCAGCTCCCTCTGTATCACCTCTCGGCGGGAAGTTCCGTGATTTTGCGGATTTTCGCAATTTTCCCCTTTCTCGACTGGCTGGGAGTCAGTTACGGCGTCAACACCCTCATCGGAATTCTGGTGAGTGCGACGACGAACTATCTACTCAGCGATCGCTTGGTGTTTCGCTCGAACCGTCCCGAACTTCGTCCCGAAGGCTTAGAACCCGCTTTCGCCAACGCCAGAGACGCTCGCCGCGACGAGGACAACCCTCCTCACCCCGTCACCTTGTTTTCTCTGGTGATTCCGGCTCATAACGAAGAAGGATCGATCGTCGAAACCGTCAACGCCATCGCCGCACATCTCGATAGCCACCACGTCCCCTACGAGATTCTCGTCGTCAACGACAACAGCCGCGATCGAACCGAAGAAATCCTACAACGCCTCAGCGAGGAAAACCCCCGCCTGCGCTACCTCAACAACTACTATCCCAACGGCTTCGGCTTCGCCGTGCGCTGTGGTTTAGAACAGTTTGAGGGGGACGCCGTGGCGGTGGTGATGGCGGACGGTTCCGATTCCCCCGAGGACATCCTCAACTATTACTATCTCCTCCAAGAAGGCTACGATTGCGTCTTCGGCTCTCGCTTCATGCGTGGCGGACGGGTTATCGACTATCCCACCCACAAACTCCTCGTCAACCGCTTGGCCAACCTCTTCGTTCAAGTGCTGTTCGGCTTGCGCTACAACGACACCACCAACGCCTTTAAAGCCTATCGTCGGGAAGTCATCGAGGGGATTCAACCGATTCTCTCCCACCATTTCAACCTCACCGTCGAACTTCCCTTGAAAGCGATCGTGCGTGGTTACAGCCATATCACCACCCCCATTAGCTGGCGCAACCGCAAAGCGGGGGTCTCGAAATTGAAAATTAAAGAAATGGGAAGCCGCTATCTGTTCATCGTTCTCTATATTCTGCTCGAACGCTGGCTCTCTCGCGGCGATTACGTCCGCAAAACCCCCCAACCTCAACCCCAAACGGTTCGTGTTGGCGTAGCGTCCAACGATCCTATCTCCCGCTAAAAACGAGAGTTTATTTCAAATTCACGCTTTCAACTTGAAGCAAATTGAGGAATCTATGAGTCAGCGGGTTTTAATTACTGGGGGGGCGGGGTTCGTCGGAAGTTCCCTCGGCTTGGGACTGGCGAAACGCCATCCCGACTGGCAGATTATCGCCCTCGACAACCTCAAACGGCGGGGTTCGGAGTTAAACCTACCTCGCCTCAAACAAGCCGGAATCGAATTCGTTCACGGCGACGTTCGCAACCCGGAAGACCTCGAAGCCCAGGTTCTCGACCCGACTTTGATTTTAGAATGTTCGGCGGAACCGTCGGTGTTGGCGGGATACGGTTCTCCGGGGTACTTGTTACAAACTAATTTAGTTGGCACGATTAACTGTTTGGAACTGGCGCGGGAAACTCAAGCGGATTTTCTGTTTCTCTCCACGAGTCGCGTGTATCCCATCGCCTATTTGAGTCAACTGAACTACGTCGAAACCGAGACGCGCTTTCAACTGTTGGACGAACAGCCGTTTCCCGGCGCGTCGCAAGCGGGTATCGCGGAAGATTTTCCCCTCGATCGCGCGCGATCGCTCTACGGTACCACCAAACTCGCCTCGGAACTCCTCATCGCCGAATACGCCGACGCCTACAACCTCCGCACCCTCGTCAACCGTTGCGGCGTGTTAACAGGCCCTTGGCAAATGGGGAAAGTCGATCGGGGGGTGTTTGCGCTGTGGGTGGCGCGACATTTTTTCCAAAAACCCTTGAAATATATCGGCTACGGCGGTACTGGGAAACAAGTGCGCGATTTTCTGCACGTGGCGGATTTGTTGGATTTAATCGAGTTACAACTGCAACAGTTCGAGGAGATTCAAGGGGAAACCTTTAACGTCGGCGGCGGGTCTCAAAATCAGGTGTCGCTGTACGAAACCACGCAGATTTGTCGGGAGGTGACGGGGAATTCGATCGAGATTTCTCCGGTTCCTGAAAACCGGCCCGGTGACGTACCGATTTTTATTACTGACTCTCGTAAAGTTATGGCGCGAACGGGATGGCAGCCCCAACGCGATATTCGGGTAACGTTGACGGAAATTTACGATTGGATGGCGAGCGAAACGGGTAAGATTCGGGAAATTTTTCTGTAATCGGACGCTTTATTCACTTTATTCAACGGTGAACAACTGGAGATCTACCCGATATCGGTCATCTGAAATCCAGCTTTTTCCAGGTTTTTCAAGATACCCGGTTTCTTGAGTCTGTTGTTTTGAGAGGCATTCTGCTACACTTCCGTTAGAATTGCCAATTTACAAGGAGCATACGAGGCATTTAAAATCATGCAAACATCGGAACGCGAACTTCAACAGGAATATCAACTTAGATTTTCACAAATCGCTAATTACCGCCGTAAAGTTTGGCGAATTTTAGTTAAAAATTATTTTCAAGATTTGGTGGGCGACAACCGAGATATTCTCGATCTCGGTTGTGGTTGGGGAGAGTTCGTCAATCAAGTGCGGGCGAAAACGAAATACGCGATGGATCTCAATCCAGATGCCCCCGACTACCTCGAGTCTAACGTTCGTTTTATCCATCAAGATTGTTCTAAAACTTGGCCGCTGGAGGAAAATTCGCTCGACGTGGTATTTACCAGCAATTTCCTCGAACATCTTTTATCGAAAGAGAGTTTATCTCAAACGCTGGCTGAAGCCTATCGCTGTTTGAAACCCGGCGGAAAGATGATTTGTTTGGGCCCGAACCTTAAATATACTGGGGGGGCGTATTGGGACTTTTTCGACCATCATTTACCCTTGACTGATGCCTCTATTTCGGAAGTTTTGCAACTACAAGGATTTAGAGTTGAAACCTGTCTTCCGAAATTTCTGCCTTATACGATGGCGAACGGGAAGCAACCGCCGCTGTGGACGGTTTCGGTTTATATTTCTTTGCCCTTGGCTTGGAAGTTTTTGGGAAAACAGTTTTTAGTGGTCGCTCGCAAACCCTAAGCGGTAAGAGACCGAAAGTCAAGGCCAAAATGGCTTGAAATCGACTTGCATAAAAAATAAAGCATGAAAAAAATAAAACCTTTTGTTGCCGATACTTTATTAAATTCGTCTTTTTTTACAAAGCAATGGTTGTGGGTATTTTTTTATGGAGCGCCTATCTTGGCGGTATGGGGATTCGTTCGTAATTTTGGGGTAGACGTTCCCGTTTTCGATTCTCTCACTTTGGTTGATTTGTTATATAAAATTAACCTAGGAGATGCGAGTTTTAGCGATTTTTGGACTCTCCATAACGAACATCGATTTTTTATCCCCAAGTTTGCTATCGCAACTCTGGCGTTTGTGACAAAATGGAATACCAAATTTCAGCAATATTTTAACGTGGTGCTGGCGCTGGTATTTGTTTCTGTTTTGTATTGGATATCTTGGCAAAAAAACAACGGTAAATCTCCTCATTTTGCGAATATTCTGGGCGCCACAGCTATGACGAGCCTCGTCCAATATGAAAATTGGCTTTGGGGCTTTCAGATGGCTTGGTTTTGGATAAATTTGTGTTTGATTGTCGCCCTGGCGTTGTTATCTCACGAGAAGGGAGAGCGATCGCTCGATCGTCATTTTGTCCTCGCCGCCTTATTCTGTCTGTTGGCCAGCCTATCCGCCGCTCACGGACTGCTGCTGTGGTTGGCGGTTCTCCCGAGCCTGTGGGTGAGGAGTTGGAAAAGCCGAAAACCCCTGTTACCGATCGTCTTCTGGTTTGGATGTTTTCTCGGTACGACGATTCTGTATTTTTTTGATTATCAAAAACCCCGCCATAACGTCGATAATTCTTATATCTTGAAAGCGCCAATGGACGGCATTAAATTCTTTTTCGCCGTTCTGGGGCGTCCGCTGTCTTCCGAACCCTCCAACGCCATCGTTTGGGGAATTTTGTTATCGATCGCCAGTCTGGTAACGATCTCTCTATTTTTGCGTCAGCGAACTCACCGAGATGCCCTAGCTCCTTGGTTGTCTTTAATGTTGTTTCCCCTGGGTTTTGCTGCGATTACAACCGTGGGACGTGCGAGTTTGGGACTGCCAGCGGCGTTAGCCTCTCGTTACACTACGGTAAGCCTCTTGTTAATCGTAGGTCTCGTCTATGTGGCGCAGCATTATGTGAAAACTTCGGGATGGAAAATCCGCTTTGGCTATCGTGCTGTTGCGGCGGGTATCGCCGTAATTTTAATAACCACCTCCCTGTCGTTCTGGGAACGGGGTACAGTCTTTCGGAACGAACGACTTTTGGGCAAAACTTGTTTGTCGCTTGTTGAATATCTCGAAGATAGTCAAAGTAGCTGCGTTCAGAAGGTGTTTCCCCATGTGGCGGCGGTCAAATACTGGTGGTCTTACCGACTCGATCGCTTGGGGTTTGTGGAGCGTTTGAACGACGTTGAATTTCGCGATCGCCCTCAACCCTCTTGCGGCTCTCTCAACAGTTCGACCTCGCCGCAAGCCGTCGAGTTATCTGAAAGCGACTTCGTTCATATGTCGGGAGAACTCCACTTCGAGAATTGTTCGAGCGTCTTACCCGTTGTCTTTTTATCTCGAAACGACAAACAGGAAATGTTTGCTGCCTCGATCGTTCGGGATTTTTCTGATAGAAGTCGCAAGTCGCAAATTTGGGCGGCTGCCTTTTTCAGTAATGATTTGCAACCCGGACGGAACTCTATTCGGGCGTGGGTGTACGATCCTGAATCGTCCGCATTTTTATCGCTCGAGAATTCACTTGAATTGCAGGTTTCGGCGACTCCACTGGCTGATGGATCGCCCTAGAGTGTCGATCTCGAAGGGCAATGCTGGCGACGAACTCAGCGTCAGCACCCCCGGCTGAAGCACGGGGGCTTCATGCCTCCAGCTTCAGGTAGCT
>NZ_JBNGCO010000173.1:0-6821 GCF_049974805.1 Baaleninema sp. | reverse complement strand
ATAACGCTTGTGGGTTATCGCTCCGCGCCAGCGGTGAAAAAGGGTATAATTCCGGTCGATCGACCAACAAAGCGGGGGCTTACTCCCACAGCCGCAGAGTGCGATAACGATGCGTTGTCCTGTCGTCTTCCTGACATCCTCCCGACAGAATTTGTTGTTCCATTTTCAGGAACAAGACTTCAGTGGTGCAAAAAACTTTTCGAGATCGGGGATTGACAAAATACACATTATATGTATTTTATGTATTTAAGGTTGAGCCAGATCCCCGGCAGCCATTTACCGATTTGATATTTTCGGGTCAAGCCTTTAATACGGCGATATCTTTTCTAACAAAGGTTTCAGGAGTTTTCTGCACCACTAAGGGAACAAGACTGAATCTGCCTGAATCGGTTCGATGTTTAACTGGGTTTTTAAAACCCATAGGCGGGTGGGTTCGGTGTTTAAAAGCTACTGGACAAATTGAGCCGGATAACGTTCGGCGAGGTATTTACAAACCTTGTCGAAACTCAGGGTTCGCGACTCAAGAGATCGATCGCCTATTGACCGCGCCTATTGACCGAATTCCACTCGCGCCTGTTCGACAATATCCACAGTGACCACGCTGGATTCAGCATCTCGTGCAATTTCCTCGATGCGCTGTCGGGCTTGAGAACGCACGAAAAACGGAATGTTTTTAAACTTGGCGGTGGCTTCGACCGTCCATTGCAGGTCGTCAGCAAAATTCGACTGTGCCATATTGTTTACTCTGAAGCATTAGACTGAGACGACTCGTACCCCCTATTTTAGACCGATTCGAGGCAGTGTAACGGTCTGACGGATCGATCGCGACGTTTTGAGAACGCGGCGATCGTGGTAAGGTAAAGTAATGTAAAGATTATGAACGTTACGTTAAAATACACGGCATCTCTATAAGAAACGCCATAACCCATCGAAACTCCAACCCTCACGAACTATGCAGCACTTGGCTTTTAAACGAATTGTGGTGTCTCTGGCTGCGGTCTGCTGGGCAGCCCTGTCTTGGGCGATCGCGCCAGCGGCCTACGCCTACGACAACCCCGAACTGCTTCCGGAGGTCGAAACCCCCATCATCGACTTAGCCGAAGCCCTCACCAGCACTCAAGAAGAGCAACTGGTGGCTGATTTAGAACGCCTCGAAAACGAAACCGGATACAAACTGCGGGTGTTAACCCAATTCGATCGCACCCCTGGAAGAGCCGTCAAAGACTTCTGGGGACTCGACGATAAAAGCGTTCTGCTCATCGCCGACCCCCGAGGGGGTAATCTTTTAGGATTCAACGTGGGAGACGCTGTATACTCCTTACTGCCTCGGACTTTCTGGATCGAACTGCAAACCCGCTACGGCAACCAATTTTTCGTGCGGGATAACGGCGAGGATCAATCCATTCTGCAATCTCTGAAATCCGTCGAATCCTGCCTGCGTCAGGGGGGCTGCCGCGTCGTACCGGGACTGCCTCGCGAACAGTGGATTCTTACCCTCGTGACCTCGGTCATCGGTGGTTTAGTGTGCGGGTTCGCCGCACAACCGAGAGGTGGAAAACTCGTCGCTTGGCAATGGGCGTTAATCTTTTCTCCCCTGTGGGGCATTCTGTTCGTGGCCTTCGGTATCGGCCCGGTGATTAGCCGAACTTCCGACTGGCTGCCCTTGTTGCGGAACGTTCTCGGCTTCGTTCTCGGGGCTTTAGTGGCCTATCTGACGCCGATTATCGATCGCTCTTCGCCGTCGGAAACTTAACAAAACTCGAACGATTTCCCTTGGGATGTCGCGATCGCGAAAGCCGAGCTGGTAAGCTGAAAGCAACTTTTCAGATCCGTTCGTGGCGTCCCAACCTTATGGAGTGGCATATCACAGAAGCCCAAGGACTCGGTGTCGTCGATCGCGAATTCGGCGATCGCGAGTTCTCACCAGCCGAATATCATATCGTGCGTCAAGTGGTTTACGAAACCGCTGACTTTGAATATAAAAACCTAATTCGCTTTTCCGAAACCGCACTGCAAGAAGGGGCAGCTGCCTTAGCCGCCCGGACGACCATCGTGGTAGACGTTCCCATGGTGCAAGTGGGCATTACGCCCAATATCATGGACACCTTCGCCAACCCCGTCTATTGCAGTATGGACGCCCTCACCCGGCCTCAAAAAGAAAAAACGCGGGCGGCGTGGGGCATCGAAACCCTGGCGCGACGCTATCCCGAAGGGATTTTTGTCATCGGTCAGTCTCAAACAGCGTTGACTGCCCTAGTGGAGTTAATCGAAGCCGAAGCCATTCGCCCGGCTTTAGTGGTCAGTACCCCCGCTGGATTTACGGGAATGGACGTTTTGAAAGAACGGTTGAACGATTCCCGAGTGCCTCACATTCGCAGTGCCGGACGGAAAGGTTCTGCTGTGGTTGCCGTGGCGGTTATCAACAGTTTAGTGGATTTAGCGTGGCAAGCTTACGGGCAAGATAACAGCATCGTAACCGCTTGAGACGCCTCGCGATCGGCAAACGCGCCGCCAGAGTCGCCATCGCCATCGACGGTTCACCACACTGTCTTCTCGAACGTTAAAACTGGCCGATTTCAAAATCCTTGAAAATTCGGACTCGAATGCGGATATTGCCCTCCGTTTGGTTCGGTTGGTGCGACGTATCCCAACCCCCCTTCCCGATATTCTAGAAATATCGAGATTGTCAATTCATCCGATTTCCGCGATCGATCTACGAGGGAAGTTGTCGTGCAGTTGTCCCGTTTACCTACGTTCAGTCAACTACTAAATCAAAGCGATCGCCTCAGTTTGGGGCGTCCGGGGTGTCGCAGCGCACGCCACGCCGACCGTCAATGGCGGGCGGCCGTAGACGCTCTCAATACGCTGTTAAATCCAGATAACCGCCCAAATGCTCACAACAAGACCGAAGCCTCGAAGCTGTCGGGTTTCGTCTTGTCGGCACCGACGCCCATTCTGGGTAATGCAGACCTGCTCGATCGCTTTACCACTTGGACCATTGCTCCAACAGGAAGCCACGACGCTTCCACGCGATCGCATTACTGCCTTCCCAGCGCCACCCCCACCGCTACGCCTCACCTCTCATCTCACCTCAACACCCTGTCTTTACCGAAAGACGACCCCCTAACCCGCGAACAGTTCTGTTTGACCTTCGCCAGCCATTTCAGCCTCGTCATGGTGCGGGGTACCGACGAAGAGGGGCGACCCGTCTTTCAGTTTACCTTCGACCCGAAAATCGTCGATCGCGCTTGGAACGCCCTACAACAGCGACTCCAAACCAGCCATCCCGAAACAGTTGCCGACCTCGACCGACTCGCGGAACGGTTCGCCCCCGTCGAACCCCATTACAAAACCGTCATGCAGTTTAGCGAAGCGGTGTTGCAGACACTTCCCGACCCCGCCGAGACATCCGAGGAACGGCGGGTGTCTTCCGCAACGCGGCAGGTTCGCCCAGTCCGAGACAGGGCGAAACCCCACAGCGAACCCTGGGCGCAATTTCAAACAGCGTTTTGCATGAACGTTTCGTCTGAAACCGACTCCACGGCAGCTTTTGCCCCGGACGTAGAACTGTTACAAGCCCTAGCCCACGAAGTCCGCACGCCTTTAAGTACCATCCGCACCTTTACTAAAATGTTGCTGAAGCGGAAGGACTTAGCCCCCGACGTGCTGCGGTGGCTCGAAAGCATCGATCGCGAATGTAGCGAACAGATCGATCGCTTCGGATTAATTTTTAAAGCCGTCGAACTCGAAACCTGCAAACCTCAGCATCACGTTCAACTGACAACCACCTCTCTAGCCGAGGTCGTCAACAGTTGCATTCCCCGCTGGCAGAAACAAGCCAGCCGTCGCAGCCTGAAACTGGACGTACTGCTACCGCAAAAAATGCCCCAAGTCATCAGCGATCCCAACCTACTCGATCGCGTGTTGACCGGGACTGTCGATCGATTCACCAGTCAGCTTCCGTTGGGGAGTTACGTGCAGGTGAAAGTGATGCCCGCCGGACATCAACTGAAGTTACAACTCAAAGCCAGTTCCAAAACTCAAACCAATGCCAGTTGTACCGCCAACGCACCCTTGAAGTCGATCGGTCAACTTCTCAACTTCCAACCCGAAACCGGAAACATCAGCCTTAACTTGTCAGCGACGAAAAACCTCTTCCACGCCCTCGGCGGTAAACTCATCGTCCGCAACCGTCCCCAGCAGGGAGAAGAATTGACGATTTTCCTGCCGCTGGAACGGTGATGAGGAGATGAGGAGATGAGGAGATGATGGAGTGATGAGAACTGTCAACTGTCCTGACTGTTCGCTGCTCACTGTTCGCTGTAAGATCGAATCAAACAGTTTAAGAAAATCCGATCGCACATAATCGCACATAACAGATGTCAGCGACCTCAATCGCACCCACTCCAATCTCGTTTCCCCTCACCGCCATCGTGGGACAGGAAGCCATCAAACTGGCTCTGCTCCTGTCCGCCATCGATCCCGGTTTGGGCGGCGTGGCCGTGTCCGGCCGTCGCGGAACCGCCAAATCCGTCATGGCACGGGCGCTTCACGCCCTGCTGCCCCCCATCGAAGTCGTCGAAGACTCCCTCAGTAACTGCGACCCCAACAAACCGGAAGAGTGGGACGATCGCGCGATCGAACTCTACGGAAATCGCACCAACGGCACCAACGCCGAAATGCCGGAGGTTCCCACCCGCGTCATCCCCACCCCCTTCGTGCAAATTCCCCTCAACGTCACGGAAGACCGACTTCTGGGGTCGGTGGACGTAGAACAGTCCGTCAAACAGGGACAACCGGTGTTTCAACCGGGACTGCTGGCGCAGGCTCATCGCGGCGTCCTCTACGTGGACGAAATCAACCTTCTCGACGACCAGGTGGCGAACCTGCTGCTGAACGTCCTCACAGAAGGCCGCAACCCAATCGAACGGGAAGGGATTAGCTTCCAACATCCCTGTCAGCCGTTGTTGATTGCAACCTACAACCCCGACGAAGGACCGCTGCGGGAACATTTGCTTGATCGCATCGCCATTACCCTCTCCGCCGACCAAGTGTTGGGACTCGATATGCGCGTGGCGGCGGTCGATCGCGTCTTAGATTACGCCAAATCCCCCGAACACTTCCTCAAGCAGTTTGATGAAGACCTCGATGGCTTGAAAACCCAAATTCTCCTGGCGCGAGAATGGTTGAAAGACGTTCGCATCAAACCGGAACAGGTCGAGTATCTCGTCAACGAAGCCATTCGCGGCGTCGTCCAGGGACATCGCGCCGAACTGTTCGCCGTGCGCGTGGCCAAAGCCGCCGCCGCCTTAGACGGACGCACGGAAGTCAACGCCGACGACTTGCGCCGGGCTGTAGAATTGGTCATCGTTCCGCGATCGACCGTGATTCAGACGCCACCGGAAGAGGAACCGCCGCCGCCTCCCCCGCCGCCGGAGTCTAACCCCCCGGAAGACCAGCAAGAAGACCAGCAGGAAGAAGACCAACAGGACGAGGACGACCAATCGGAAGAAGACCAACCGGAAGACCAAACGCCGGACATTCCCGAAGAGTTTATTTTCGACCCGGAAGGGGCGATTCTCGACCCGGAAGTGCTGTATTTTTCCCAATCGATGCAGCGGGTTGGGAAATCGGGAAGCCGCAGTTTGATTTTTTCTGACGATCGCGGACGCTATATCAAACCGATGTTACCTCAAGGGAAAGTGGTTCGCGTGGCAGTCGATGCCACGTTGCGGGCGGCTGCACCCTATCAGAAGTCGCGACGGTTGCGGAATCCGGGTCGCCGCGTCATCGTGGAACAGTCCGATTTGCGATCGAAACGGTTGGTTCGCAAAGCTGGGGCGTTGGTGGTGTTCCTGGTGGACGCTTCCGGGTCGATGGCGTTGAATCGAATGCAGTCGGCGAAGGGTGCGGTGATGCAACTGCTGACGGAAGCCTATCAGAGTCGCGACCAAGTGTCGTTGATTCCGTTCCGTGGGGAACAAGCCGAGGTGTTGTTACCGCCGACGCGATCGATTACTCAGGCGCGGCGACGGTTGGAACGGCTTCCCTGCGGCGGCGGTTCGCCCTTGGCCCACGGGTTGACGCAGGCGGTTCGAGTGTGCGTGAACGCCCAACAGTCGGGAGATGTGGGTCAGGCTGCGATCGTGGCCATTACGGACGGACGGGGAAATATTCCCTTGGCGCGATCGCTCGGGGAACCGATGGAACCGGGGGAAAAACCGGATATTAAGAAAGAGTTGCTGGAAATCGCCGGAAAAATCCGCGCCTTGAGCATTCAGCTTCTCGTGATCGACACTGAAAGCAAGTTTGTTTCGACGGGATTCGCGAAGGAACTGGCCAAGCAAGCGGGTGGGAAGTATTATCACCTTCCGAAAGCCAGCGACCAAACTATTGCAGCTATGACGCAAAATGCGTTGAGAGATGCAATGGGTTAAGAGGGTTGCAATCTTCTTCTAAGAAACCGGGTATCTAGATACCCGGTTTCTGGTGTTGGGATTCACCACATCAGACACAGAGGACACAGAGGGATTTGGGGAAGAGAAGCGATTAAATGTTCTTCGGATCGATTCCCAATTCCCGCAATTTGGCTTCGAGGCGTTCCAGACGTTGCGCTAACTCCACGGAGGTTAAAAACGGCGTTCCGTCAGGGCGATAGAGTTCTAACTGTGCTGGGGTTAACTCGAAACGAATTCCCAACAGCGGACTAACCCAGTTTTCGACGGACTCGATGGGTTCGAGTTTCCCGTCGCCGCCAATCCAACCTTTTGACATACTCGCCGCCTTAAAAGAGCGGCGATTCTCCAGACCTCACGGTTTGG
>NZ_JBNGCO010000172.1:0-6846 GCF_049974805.1 Baaleninema sp. | reverse complement strand
CTATCTTGCTTTATTTGATAAGTTTTTATTATCACCTCGTTTTGCGGAGACCCAACATTTCTCCAGCCCTATTTTTTTTATAAACTACTTTAACGGACGGGAGGCCGATTCAACCCAGTTCTCAACCAGCAGTTTCTCATTTTGCCGCAAGAACCTCTGTGTCCTCTGTGTCTCTGTGGAGAAAAAAATCCCCTCTCAAAACGGATTGTAGCGAATCGAAAAATAAATTCCGTCCGATTGAAGCGAGTCGTCGCGTCGATCGACCTCCACCAAGGGAATCCCCCAATTCACCGTCGCCGAAAACTCCGGAGATAACTCCCAGCGCAAGCCGATCCCCGTTCCCACTAACGTACTCGGACTGGGAAGATCGCGATCGATCCCGATATTCCACACCGTCCCCGCATCTACAAACGGCGTCAGTTGCAGGATTCCCCACCCGCCGCGATCGCGCACCACGGGAATCCGTAACTCGATCGATCCCACCACGCCGCTATCGGCGACGCGCTGGTTTTGCAAGTAGCCGCGCACGGTCGTCGGTCCCCCAATACTAAACTGTTCGATGGCAAGTAACGAATCAGTAGACAGTTGCGTGGCGAGGCGGGTAATCAATAACGTATCGGGGGAAAGCGATCGCACCCACTGAAACTGTCCCAACCAGGTAAAAAACACACCGTCGGGGGCGTTGTCGTTGGAGGTGGCCTCAAACAAGTCCAAGCCGAACGTCATCTGCGATCGCGCCGCCACCACGTCCCGCATCGATCGACTCGTCCACTCCTGCGTCAACCGTAACGCCGTCACGTTCGATCGCCCATCTTCGGGACCCTCAGAAAACGAAAACGGTTCGTCGTCCAAAATAAACGTGCGCGATCGCTGCAATTCCAACGACGCCCCCAACCTCAACTCCTCGTTGGGCGTTTCCACCAGCGGATGCACCACCCGCAACCGAAACGCTTCCTCCATCGATCGAATATCCAACTCGTCGAAGGGTTCGCGAACGACGCGACTTCCAACGCGCCGATAAACCGCTTGAAGTTCCGTATTCCGGGCGTTGAGAGGAACAGCGAACTCTACCCACCCCTCCGTCACCCCGTCCGTAATTCCCACCTCCCCCGAGAAGCGATCGCCGATTCCCAACAAACTGTTTCCCTGTAAATTCAGCGAACCCCGAATCGACCCCACACTCGGCGAATTTCGGTTTTCCAACAATACCGTTCCGTTGAAGGGAAACGCTTCCTCGAGATTTAACCGCAACCGACTCAAACCCGGCGCACTTCCGGCGGTAAGTTCCGCGTTCACCGTCTCGATGGCGGGGTTTTGTTGCAACAGTTGCAACGCCGCTTCTAACTCGTACAGGTTCAACGGCGCCTGACTCGCGCGACGCAGACGGCGTCTGACGTAACCGTCGGAAACCCGGTCTAATCCCTCGATTTCAATCGCTTCTAACTCACCTTCCACCACCTGAATCCGGACGATTCCCTCAGTGACATCCTGCGGCGGAACGAACGCCCCCGAGGTGGTGTAGCCGCGACTGACGTACAAATCCGTAATCGCCGTTCTCAGGGCGATGAGTTCCTCAAAGGATACCCGACGATCGAGATACTGCGAGATAATCGGGGCGAGGTCTTCTTCCGAAAACACCGTATTTCCCAAAACGCGAATTTCTCGAACGGCGATGGCTGCTTCAAGAGGGTTCTCCGCCTCCGGTTGAGACGCCGGGGGAACCTCCGACGGCGGTATCTCGGGCGAGTCTAAAATCTCATCTGTTTCGGGAAATCGTTCCGGAAGCGGCGGAAGTTCTGGAGATGTCGGCGGAACGGGTTGGGCGGACACCTCAGAAAACCCGGCGATCGCCATCCATCCCCACACTGTCCCCGCCAACCCAATCAAAAACCTCTCCACCACAACCACACCTTCCATCTACGTCGTTGCTAACAGAGAACGACCGTCCTTATATCTCTACCGTTCGCTGTCCCAACGCACAAGATGGAAACGCAAGTTTTTGAATTTCAGGGGTTACGCAGTTATCGGTCAAGAAACCCGGTTTTTCCGACCGACCTCGGTGCTGAAATAAAGGAAGGGAGGGTTTTACCGGGTTTCTGCATAACTCCTAGATCGTTGGGATCGATTCCCAATCTTTTAACGCTGTCGGTGTGCGTTTCCCAATCGAAAGGCTCGGCCAGCATCTTATCCTGTTTCGGAAAACGCCATTTGCCAAAAATCCCGTTCTAACCGCGCCACCTCGCAAAATACTGCTTCGGCTTGTGGCTGCACCCCTTCAGACGCCGTTTGCCAACTTTCGTTGGCTTGGCGTTCTAGACATTTCACATATTCCGTAAAGCCAGGATTTCCCCAACGATCGGCGAATTCGTCGTAAGGAGCGGTCATTTGACCGGGAAGCTGCCATCCTTGATTGTACGCGAGTTCGATCGCCCACAACGCCGTTGCTTGTACGGGATAAGGTTTCACGCCCCAACTAGCTAAATACTGGGTATATTCTTCGCAGGTGGCTTGTTTTTCCGCCTCTAAATTCAAACCCCGTTCTCGGGCCTTCTCCCGAAACCAGTTCAACTCCTCTTTTATCGCCACCAGTCCCCCCAGCAAAACATCGAAATGCGCCACAGGTGCGGCGGCGAGGACGTTAGCCAGAAAGCGAGTAAACTCGACGACAAACAGATAGTCTTGCGTCAGCCAAGTATTGAACTGTTCTGGGCGAATCGTTCCCGCCTGACAGCCCTCGAGAAACGGATGGCGAGTGGCGTCGTTCCACAGTCGATCGTGCTTTTGCAATAACCTTTTCAACATCAGTGCAGCCCTCAACTTCCCTTCTCAACTTTGCCTCTCGGTCAGCTATATTGCAGTACCAGCGTCGCGTCCATGGCACTGGTGAGGTGCAATCCCGCCATCATCCCGCTGGATAGATAGTATTTCTGCTCGTCGAGGCGATGGAGGGTCTCGAAGCCACTGCGCCGCTGTTTGTCGTTGAGCGTCCAATATCGCTGCACGATCGATTCGGGGGTAATCCAGCCTTCTCCTTCAACGCGCCCGAGTTCGCTGTGTTGGAGAACGAAGGTGTACTGACGTTCGCCGCTGTCGAGACGACCGCGATATTGAAAGGTGATATCGTCTCGTTCGGTATTCGGAAACGTGAGTTTCGTCACCATGCTGTACCAGTTATCCTGACCCCACGCAACGATCGTCCTGCCCGTGACAGCGATCGGCAGGTTGTGACGTTCTAACCAGTTTCCTTCTAAACGCCACCGACCTTGTTCGAGTAGAAACGTATGAGCCACCGCTATCTGATAAGTTATCGTCTGAGTGAACCGACGCACTCGCCGCACGTCGAGGTTGGAATCGCCGCGTCTTCGGTATGAGGCGCGTTGGGTAGATGCACTGAGGTGAATTCACTCAGGTGAATTCACCTCAGTGCATCTTAGGGGATTTCGGTCTGGGACGACGATCGATCTCCCAAAACCACAGATCGACGCGCTCCCGTGACGGAAGGGAGATTCCCCGGCAGGTTTAACCTGCGCCAATAGGCTAACACGGCAAAGGCGATCGCTTCTTTGTAATCGGCGTTGATGCCAATCTCGTCGGTTGTTTTTACGGTAACGCCCTCGAGTCGCCCTTGCAATCGCTGTTTGAGGTAGCGGTTGCGACTCCCGCCGCCGCATAAAAACAGATCGTCGGGAAGTCGGGGTAAAAACTGTCTGTAATTTTCGACGATCGAACCTACCGTCAGTTCCGTTAGGGTCGCCAGCATGTCGGCGTCGCTGAGTCCGGCGGCGTCCCGGCGGCATTTCTGTAAAAATTCGCGGCCGAAGTATTCTCGTCCGGTGGATTTTGGCGGCGGTTGTCGGAAAAACTCGTCTTGCAGCCATTGTTCGACGAGATCTAAATCTGGCGTTCCCGAAGCTGCCCAAACTCCATCGCGATCGAAGGTTTGTTGTCCCTGGCTTAATTCACTCACCGCCAGGTCGATGAGGACGTTTCCGGGTCCGGTATCCCATCCTCGCACGGTTTCTAACTGCTGCGGACATCCGGCGGGAAGATAGGTAACGTTGGCCATTCCGCCGATGTTCTGCACGCAGCGATCGCGTCTATTGTCGCCGAACAAGCAGGCGTCAATTTTGGGTACCAACGGCGCCCCCTGGCCTCCCGCCTCGATATCGGCGGCGCGAAAGTTGCTGACGGTGGGAATTCCCGTAAGCTGGGCGATGGTGGCACCCCGTCCCAGTTGCAGGCTGTACCCCAATTCGCCGTTTTTCGGGGGACGGTGAAATACGGTTTGTCCGTGGGAACCGATGAGACGAATGGGGGGTGGGTCGTTTTGGGGTTGATTATTTTGCAGATCGATCGCTGCTTCCGCGAAGGCGTTGGCGATGGCGTCGTCTAATTCCGCTAACGCCGCCATCGAGATTTCGCCGCCGCTACAGAGTTCTAAAATGCGCAATCGCAACGCCTCGGGATAGGGATACGTCTTCGCCGCCAGTAACTTTACCTGTAAATCCGCTTCCGTTCCCGTCACGTCTACCAATGCTGCATCGATACCATCGACAGAGGTTCCGCTCATCAAGCCCATCGCCCGGACTGGGGAAGCATCCTCCGCTATGATGTTATCTCGAACCATCTGGTCTCGAATTTCCGCTCGATCGTCTGTCATTGCTGCTTTAACTGTGTTCCCCGACTTTTTACCACCGACTGCTTCGGCCCTTACCGAAGGAACTTCGATCGAACAAGCTTCCCGCATTCAGCGTCTCGACGTTCCTACGACGTTACGCGATCGCCCCGTTTCCACCACCTACGTCCAACAGGGAACGGGGGGAACGCCGATTCTACTGTTACATGGTTTCGACAGTTCGGTGTTGGAGTTTCGTCGCCTGCAACCGCTTCTCGCCCGCCATCAGGAAACCTGGGCGGTGGATTTGCTCGGTTTCGGCTTTACCGAACGCGGCCAGGACTTATCTTTTACTCCGTCTGATATCGAAGCGCATCTTTACGGATTTTGGCAAGCCGCCATCGGACAACCTGTCATTTTAGTGGGGGCGTCTATGGGGGGTGCAGCGGCCATCGATTTCGCCCTCACCTATCCCGAAGCGGTGGACAAATTGGTGTTACTCGACAGTGCGGGAATTGGAACGGGGCCGGTGGTCGGGAAATATTTATTTCCGCCGTTGGACTATTTTGCGGCTGAGTTTCTCCGTCGTCCCGGCGTCCGCAATAATATTAGTTATACGGCGTATTTCGATAAAGCGTTTAATTCAGAAGACGCTCGCTGTTGTGCGGCGTTACATTTAGAATGCGATCGCTGGCATCAAGCCTTGATTTCGTTTACAAAAAGTGGCGGTTATCCGTCTTTTAAGTCTCAAATTTCTCAACTCACAATTCCGACTTTAATTGTTTGGGGCGAAGACGATAAAATTTTAGGAACGAAAGACGCTGCCGAATTTTTGCGTTTAATTCCCAACAGTAAACTGGTTTGGATTCCCTGTTGCGGTCACGTTCCCCATTTAGAACGTCCGAACACCACATCTCGGCAAATTTTAGCGTTTTTGGAATAGGGAACAGTCCAACCGTAGGTTGTGCGAACCTCCGTGGAACCCAACAGCGATCGCTCATTTTTTAAGCAATCGAAAAATCTCGAAAAATCCTCGATCGACCCGTTATATAATATAAGATTCCCGGCATCTTGAAGATGCCGGGGATCTAACTGAAAACGCCTCAATCGAATTCCCTTAAAATTTGAAAACAAAAATTTGAAAACGACCTAAGATTGAGAGGCTTCCGTGAGTTCCCGCTCTTTATCCAAACGACGTTTGCGGGCATACAATTGAATCGTGGCCGCCATCAAAACCACCGTTCCAAACACTAGCCAAGGGGCGATATTCGTAGGGAAACTATTTTTAAACACCGCCAACATGACAATAACCAACAACAACAGCGTCGGGGCTTCGTTGAGGGCGCGAAGTTGTTTGCTCGTCCATTGGCATTCGCCTTTTTCGAGCTGTTTCATCAAGCGGCCGCAGTAAAAATGATAGCCGATTAAGACAGCGACAAATGCCAATTTAATATGCAACCAGCCCGATTTTAAAATTTCTGGCTCTGTGGTAATAATCCCGACGGCCATAGCGGCTGTCACCAACATTCCCGGTGTTGTAATGATGTTGTACAGCCGCTTTTCCATAATTTGATATTGATTTTTTAAAATGGAACTAGCGGGTTCGGGTTCGGCGTCGGCTTCCACGTGATAGATAAACAAACGGACTAAATAAAACAGTCCGGCGAACCAAACCACCACGCCGATTAAGTGAAAGGCTTTATACCATAAGTAAGGCATGAAACTCGAAACTCCGTTTTGACAACCTTAAAAATATCTTTAGATAGGATACAAAACTTTGGAGAATGCCGGGATAAATTGTTAAGAAACGCTACAGATCGCCCCGGTGGGCGGCGAAAGTGGGGGGGTGAGGTCGATCGACGCCTCGCCCAACCCCAGTAAAACCGCCATATTCAGGGCTGGGGGAGATTCCACGACGATCGCCCCACCCACCGCGAAAACGCCCCGAAACAGGCGAGTTTCAACCGATCGCCAAATCCCCGCAGACTGTAGCGCGTCGTGGGAAGCCGTGGAACAAGAGCGCGACGTACTGAAATGAATCTGTACCCACCTCGCGTATCTCTCGATCCCCGGCATCTCCAAGATGCCGGGGATCTGATGCCGCAACTTACCGATATGGAATTTTGCTGCCCATCATTTTATATTACTCTATCCTAATTTATATATTTTTATTTTATAATTAAACTAAGCCGGGCAGTCGCCCACCCGACTCGTCTTCAAAACCGTGCGTG
>NZ_JBNGCO010000171.1:0-6848 GCF_049974805.1 Baaleninema sp. | reverse complement strand
CTTCTTGTTCGTTTTCCACCCCCCGGCTTTTGATAACTTTTTCAGCAAACCCTACATAAAATATGTATTGGTGTTCGAGCCATATCCCCGGCAGTCTCTGTGATGAAAAATTTTTGAGACTTAACTTATCAGGTCGATCGCACTTTCGCTGTCGGGTCGAGCCAACGCAAGATTTCCAGCATCAGGCCGTTGAGGTCTCGGTAAAGGCTCTGTTTGACCCATTGTCCCACGGCGTCTAAGGGCGAAAATGCCTCCCCCACTTGCCAGTTTACGTCTTGGGCGATGGGGGTGGTGTGGGTTCCGTTAAGGGTTTGTAACGTCACCATCGAGGAAAATCGCTTCTGTAAAATCTCGTGCAATACCGAGGTTTGGTCGATGTCGTCGTTTTTGAACTGAACGAGGAGATTTCGCCGCACCTGGTATTCTCGGGCGATGAGGTCGTGGGTTTGGTCGGGGGTGGGGGTGAATTCCAGTTCGGTGAGGTTGGAGAGTTGTTCGAGAAAGGGGATCGATCGACGAGCGGGATAGTTATTGTAGGCAATGGAAATATTACCGGCTCGTTCGACGGAAAACAGACTTCCGATGAGGAGATGCAGTTTACATCCCAAGCTGTGACCGACGCTGTAAACCGGGAGATACCGCTTTCGCAGGCGTCCGGTGACGAGGAGGCGATCGAGCGTCGTCTCGAAACTATGTAACGCCGATTGCGCCAAGGCCGCGTGGTCGAGACTGCTACTAACAAACGGCGTGGCAACGACAACGTAACGCTGACGGGCGAGGAATTCGAGGAGAAACCGATAGGTAATTTGGGGCGCTGCCGCGACGAACGCCCCACCGAGAAAATGAACAATACCCCGAGGGTTAGCGGGTAATAACACGGCATTCCCGGTTACGTCTTGCCAGTCAGCAACCCAGTTTGTCATAGTGAGCAGTTTGAAATCTGAAGTCGAGTTAATCTTTCTTTACTTTAACCAAAAGTTTGTAGGGAACGGGGAATGGGGAATGGGGAACGGGGAATAGCTGATAATTTCTCCCCCTCTCAACTCAATTTCCGCCGACGACGACTTGGCGAATTCGCAAACTGGGACCGCCGCAACCGACGGGTAAGCCGTTCTGGCCGCCTTTGCCGCAACCGCCGGACTCGTCCCAATAGAAATCGTCGCCGATGGCTTCGATATCGGCCAGGGTTGTAAAAACGTTGCCCGAAAGGGTCACGTCTCGCACTTTCTCCGCTAACTGGCCGTTGCGAACCATCCAGGCTTCTCCGGCACTGAAGGTAAACATTTCGCCGTTGGTCATGCCGCCGAGCCAGTTTCGGGCGTAAACGCCTTCTTTGATGCCGTCGAACAGGCGATCGATTGGGGTGGTTCCCCGTCCGATCCAGGTATTGGTCATGCGGACGATGGGAGAGTAATGATAGTTCAAACAGCGGGCGTTTCCTGTGGGGGCTTCGTTGAGTTTTCCGGCGGTTTCCCGCGAGTGCAGCCGTCCGACTAATACGCCGTTTTCAATCAGTTGCGTGGTGCTGGCGGGGGTTCCTTCGTCGTCGTAGAAGTAACTGCCGCGATGTCCTTCGGGAGCGGCGCCGTCGAAGATTTGCAAATCGGGGGAGCCGAAACGCCGTCCCAAGGTCATGACTTCTAACAAATCGGGGTTTTCGTAGGCCATATCGGCTTCGGAGAGGTGGCCGAAGGCTTCGTGAACGAACAAGCCGGAGAGGATGGGATCGATGACGACGGTGTAGGTGTTGCCCTGTACGGCGGGAAGTGCCAGGGTATCGACGGCTCGACGGGCGGCGCTTTGTACTTGTTCGTCGAGTTGGGTCATGTCTTCGTAGGCTTTGCGCGATCCGGCGGTTTCTCGCCCGGTTTGGACGGTTTCGCCGTTGCGAGCGGTGGCGGCGAAGCGCATCTCTAAGTCAATCCAGGATTGCTCGATCGCTGTGCCTTCGGAGGTGGCGAGAATCACCCGCTGGGCGCAATCGCTGTAACGGACGGAGGTGGTGGCGATGCGATCGTCGACGCTGCGGAGAATGTCGGTGTAGCGATCGCAGAGGGCTTTTTTCTCGATGAGGGGAACTTGGCGGGGGTCGGTGCCGGTGAGGGGTAATTGACAGACATCCTGCACGATGGGAATGGGGGCTAAGGTGGTTCGATCGATCCCGACTAGCCGCGCGGCGGTGACGGCGTCTTCAACCCGCTGTTGGAGATGGGAGAGGCGGTTAAAGCTGGCAAATCCCCAACCGCCTTTGTAGCAGGCGCGGATTTGACCGCCGATGGAGACTTCTTCGCTGAGGGTTTCGAGTCGATCGGAGCGTCTGAAGATTTCGGTGCGTTCGGATTCTTCGAGGCGGATGGCGAGGTAATCGACGCGATGGCCGTAGCGATCGATTAAGTCGGACAACAGGTTTTGAGGATCGGGGGGTAACGTCGGCATGGGGGGCGTTCTCCTTGCAGGCCAGGTCTCTGAAGGGTCGATCGAGCTGCTTCGCTGTTATCTTTTAACTGTTCTCAACTGTATCATCTTCGGTTGGCTTCTTTGTTGCCAAGGTTGAGGACTTCGCCCGATTCTGGCTAGATTTTTTTAAGATATTTGCTGCGTCAAAATGCTTGATTTTGTGGGTTTTGAAAATATTTATCTTGAGGAGATTTTAGGTTTTTAATTTTGTTGAACTTTAGCGAAATTATCGAGGAGCACGATTGCTTGAGGCTTGTAAAAAGCGAGGTCGATGATTTCAGGCAATTCGTCACCTAGATCGAGGTATTTTAGGGATTTTGCCAAAACTATTTTAGGCGATTGCTTTGCCATCGAAACGCCACTAAAAAACTCAAAAAATCGTGATATATTCTCACTTTTTTTAGGTTGATGCGTTATAGCGATCGCTTTAAATCTAAAACTTAATTCCGTATCGTTCCCCCTTTCCGGCTGCGTGACAGTCGAAGCAAAAATCGAGGTTCTTTTGGATAAATTTCGACGAAAATCGTATGTGTGAGAAATTTTGCCGAGATGAGTTTGCGATCGAGCGCCCTCATCGCGATTTTGGAGTATCTCGGAGGTGATCGCCATGCTCGCCAACCCACAGAAACGCAGGTTTTACGGGGAATGGCGGGTGGGGCGAAGTTCAACCGTATTCTGCGTTATAGTGTCGTTCCCGCGAAACAACTCGCTTCAATCACAAATTTTCTAGGCCTAAATTTAACAATTATTGATAGCTTCAAAGTCTTATTCTCGAGCGTGCAAACTCGATTTCTAATTTCTTCCAGACTCTCGAATATCGCCTCAGTTTCTCGAGTTGTTTTTTCTGTATAAATAAACTTTATTTTTATATAATATATAAAAATATAAAATCATAAATATTTTTGTCAATTTAAGTCAAAAAACAAGAAGCAAAAAATTCAATCTTAACCGGTAATTAACAATTTATTAAACTTTGCAAAACTTACATATACTACAGTCCGAATCAATCGAACGATCGCTGCGATCGCATGCAATTGGTTTTCAAAAAATCAGGGAAACATGAGTAACGTTATCTTCATTCACCCGGACGGCACGAGTCCTTCCCATTTCGGCGCGACCCGTTTCTTAAACTACGGGCCTGACGGACGCTTGTGGTGGGATCGCTTAACCTCATGCGGGTGTCTACCTCGGTCACATGGAAGACCAACTCACCGGTACGTCCAATGCTGGAGCTGTAACCCATGCCACAGGCGTTAAAGCACCCGCCCCATCCTTTGGCTTAGACGCCAACGGCAATTCCATTGTTTCCCTCTCCGCCCTTTCACCGAGTATCGGCGGCCCGGACTTAGGCGTCGCACCGGGAACGACGATTATGGAAGAGGCGATCGCTGCCGGAAAAGCCGGTGCGTTAATTAACTCGGGATTCATCGCCGAACCGGGAACGGGAGCGTTTATTGCCGAGGTCGAGAGCCGTCGCGACACCCAAGAAATTACCCGACAAGTTATCGAATCGGGACTCACCGTTATCCTCGGCGGTGGCGAACGGGATTATCTGCCTGAAGGCGTCCAAGGCGTCCACGGCGTCGGTCAGCGGACGGACGGCTTGAACCTGATCGATCGCGCTGAAGAACTCGGATACACGGTTGTCTACAACCGTCAACAATTACTCACTCTGCCTCCAGACACCGAAAAAGTCTTAGGTATTTTCGCCGAAGGTCAGACCTTTAACGACGAACCCGAAGAAGTTCTGGGATTGAACACGGACAATCCTACACCTCTCTATACGCCGACTGCGCCCACGGTGGGAGAAATGCTTTCGGTTGCCCTACCCATTCTCGAACGCGACCCAGAGGGCTTTTTTGTCGTTCTCGAAGAAGAAGGAACTGACAACTTCGGCAACAACGGGAACGCAATCGGCACCTTAGAAGCGAACAAACGAGCTGACGATGCGATCGGTGTCGCCTACAACTTCGTCCAACAAAACCCCGATACCTTATTGATTACCGCAGCCGACAGCGACGGGGGCGGTTTAGAAGTTATTGGTTTAGACAGCTTCACCGATCCGGTTCCCACTACTCCAGGCGGCGTTCCCCTCGACGGCGTGCGCGGTTCCAACACCGAACCCTTTATCTCGGCCCCTGATATTGATGGTGAATCGTTCCCCTTTGCCATTAGCTGGGTGGAAAATGCGGCGGTTTCAGGGGGATCTCCCGACGTTCCCGGTAGTATTGTCACCAAAGCCTTTGGTTTGAACGCCGAACAGTTGACGCCGACGCTGGACAACACCGAAATCTATCGGTTGATGTATCAGACGCTGTTTGGGGTGCGCTTGCCCAATCCCTTCGACGTGACGGCAACGAATGCGATTTCAGGAACCTCGGAAGCTGAGGATATCTTGGGTTCGTCAGGGGACGATCTCGTTAACGCCGATGCTGGGAACGATCGCGTGTTGACGAGTCGCGGCAACGATACGATCGACGCTGGGGAAGGAGACGATCTGTTGCGCGGGGGACGGGGTAACGACATCCTCATCGGCGGTAATGGCAACGACGTTCTCTGGGGAGATTTGGATACCGATACCCTCCTCGGCGGTGCGGGTGCTGATGTCTTCGTCTTGCGGGGCGACGATTTCGGTTCGGCGACGGGTGCCGACACGATCGCTGACTTTGAAGTGGGAGTCGATACCATCGGCTTAGCCAACGGTTTGACGTTTGAAACGTTGAATATCGTTCAAGGGGCTAATCAAACAATCGTGGCTGCGGTGGGTGAGGAGTTCCAGCCGATCGCCTTGGTGACGGGTGTTGCGGCGGACGCACTGACGGCGGCTTCGTTTACGACAGTTTAAGTCTGGAATGTCAGGGGTGCGATCGCTCTGGGTTGAGGTGGCGATTTACCGGAGCGATCGTTGCCACTTTAGGCGAAAATCTCGGTTAAATCTAATTCAAACTCCGGTAAAACCTCCTCTCCAGACAATTGAGTCGGTGCATCTAAAGTTACCTTGACCCGCGAGAAGGAACCCGCGCTCTACCCGAGAGGGTGAGCGTCGAGATGAATCGCGGTGGACAATTTGCGTTTTTATGGTAAAATCTTTCTATAAAGGGCGAGGGTAGTATGTTCGTTCTCGAGTCCAAACTCTACGGATCTAGCCAGCAATTTACCATCATCGACGAGATGATTCGGACAGCCGGCTTCGTCCGTAATAAGTGTTTGCGCTTGTGGATGGACACCCCAGGAACCGGACAATACGACTTATCAGCTTACTGCAAAGTTCTAGCCAAGGAATTTGAATGGGCGGGAAAACTCAATTCTCAAGCCCGACAAGCCAGCGCCGAACGAGCGTGGAGCGCCATCAAACGCTTCTACGACAACTGTAAGAAGAAAATCCCTGGAAAGAAAGGATATCCTCGTTTCAAGAAATCTCGCTCGGTGGAGTATAAAACCTCGGGTTGGAAGCTTTCGGAAGACCGCCAATCCATCACGTTCACCGACAAGTTCGCAGCGGGAACCTTTCCCATGAGAGGAGCCTTCGATCTTAATTACTACGACGTGGCTCTCATCAAACGAGTTCGAGTCGTTCGTCGGGCTGACGGTTACTACGCTCAGTTTTGCATCCATTGCGACAAGATTAAAACTATAGAACCCTCTGGCAAGGCTATCGGGTTAGATGTGGGCTTAAACCACTTCTACACCGACAGTGACGGACAGACGGTCGAAAATCCTCGACTCTTGAGAAAGTCAGAAAAGGCGCTCAAACGTCTACAGCGACAAGTTTCTCGTAAGAAAAAGGGGTCAAAGAACCGACGAAAAGCCGTCAATCGGCTCGGACGAAAACACCTCAAAGTCCAACGCCAGCGTAAAGATTTCGCCGTCAAACTGGCGAGATGCGTAGTGACATCTAACGATGTCGTGGCGGAATCCCCCCTAACCCCCCTTAATAAGGGGGGAACTAAAGGGGGGATACGAAATCTACTTAAAAACCACAAGTTGGCCAAAAGCATCTCCGATGCGAGTTGGAGATTGTTCTTCGAGTGGCTGGAGTATTACGGGAAAGTGTTCGGCAAGATTGTTGTGGGCATTTCTCCTGAGTACACCTCTCAACGCTGTTCGGCTTGTGGTGAAACGGTTAAGAAAACCCTCAGCCAAAGAACCCATATTTGTTCGTGTGGTTGCGTTCTCGACAGAGACCACAACGCGGCACTGAAGATTTTGGCGAAGGGTTTAGCAGTTATCGGTAGGGGCGGGCAGTCCCGAACCGCTGGACTCGATTCAGAAAACGCCTCTGGAGAGATCGACCTCTGTGCGATAAGTGAGAACTTATCGAGTAAGTTGGCTCGTTGAAAGAGGAACCCCGCACCGTACCCGGAACGGGTCGGTGTCGGGAGGATGTCAGT
>NZ_JBNGCO010000170.1:0-6859 GCF_049974805.1 Baaleninema sp. | reverse complement strand
TGGTAGATGTTGGGGTTGGTTTTGAGGCTATTGAGGAAGGTTTCGGGGTCGGGGGTAATTTCGGGGGAAGTTATTAGGATGTGGTTTGTTTGTTGGAGGAGAGTTTGGAGGGTGTCGATGAGGGTGTAACGGAGTTCGGCGGATGAGGTCAGGTATTCTGGGGGAGTGGGTCGGGTGTCTAGGTAGGTTTGGTGTGGTTTGGTCATGGTGTTGTTTGGGGATAATCGGGTTGCTGTTGATGGGTTTGGGGGCGCGATCGCAACAAATAACCACCGCTGATGAGACCGAAAATCATCAGACTTAGGGGGGCGCTACCTTCAGGAATAGGCCTTGTGCAACTGTGATTCGGCTGATCTCAGATCACCTGTAAATTCGTCCTGGCTAATTCCAACTGAATATTTTTTATAAAGCCGCAAACCGTCTTGTACTGATTTTTTATCACCAGGATCATCAATTGAAGATGGATCAAAAAGATCTGCATCTGGATTAGATCCATATATGACCTTGTGTAATGCAGATACAAGACTGACCGTTGCTTTGATTCCTTCAGTGCTTAAAATTCCTTTTTCCCACTCTTTAATAAAATCTCCAATTGGCAACCTCAGTAGTCCGTTAGTTAGGGTTTGTGCAAGCCCAGCACCATTCAATAGTTCAGACTCCGTGAAGCCAGCTATACGCCCAATATATCCATAGTGCATATTTGACCAGGCTTCGTACTTGTAAATCCGGTCAGTTTTATCATCAATCACCCAATCTTCACCTTCGCTTCTTTCCTTTACACTGCTTTTGTGATCCCAATCAGCACCAGGTTTGACTTTGTATGCCCAAATGGCATAGGCAAGGAGCTTAGACCATGTGATATTTAAACGAGCTTCAACCGGAAGCAATTGATATAGTAATTTATTGTTTTCAAGAAAATCAAGATTTAGCTTTTTCAAGATTTCTACTTCAACAGACTTAGAGTTATTCGCCAGTTCATCCGCCATGTATGCAATTACCCTGTTGGCATTGGGCCAGGCTTCAATCTCACGAGCTTCTTCCTCGGCTTTACGACGAGCTTCTTCTTCAGCTTTACGACGAGCCTCCTTCTCAGCCTCAATTTCCTTACGAACTTCATCACGTTTTGTGATAATGAAGTTGTAAGCATCCTCGATTGTTTTAAAGCCCCATTTCCAGAGAGCTTCCAGCACACGCTTCCGCTCTTCTGGATCGCTAAGAAAAGCCTCAATCTGACGTGCCACACTGACAATATGTTGTTTGGCAGCAGAAATTGCCTTTTCCAAACCCGTCCGAGTGGCAGCAATTTTCGCATCAACCCCATTAATTTTGTTCCACAAATGACCCGTTTTGTCTCCAAGCAGGGCATTCACAATTTTTGCCACTGCATCCTGAGTTCGAGGCTCTAGCCAATTGGTAATACCTTTCAAACTATTACCGATCCCATTAATCGTAGAACTGACACCACCCGCAATAGCATTCACCGCAGGCTTCACAACCTGGTTATAGGCGTTAAATTCAAACTTGACTCCAAATTTATTAACATTGACGCCAAGATTCTTCGTCCACTTAACGGAACTTAGAACCTGTCCTTTGAACTCGCCAACTAACTTATTCGCGCCACTGACCACACGATCAACTGCACTTCTGAACTGATTGGCCGCATTAGCAATAGCCTGATTAATTTCAGCACCAGTCCGATAAGCATTCTTAACCACATTAAAGAACGTAGAGATTGCCGACTTGACACGGCCTTGAAGATCTCCTAGCTTCCCTTTCAGCCAAGTTTGGGCACTATTAACCGCATTTTTGACGGCATCTCGTCCTCGACGGATCAATTTTCGAGCATCTTCCTTCCGATCCTTAATCCAACCATTGTTAAAATCCCAAATGTTGTTGATTTTGTTAAATAAGCTATTCGCAACAGAATCAGCCTTACTCTTGATTCCATTCCCCAGACTATCAACTGTATTCTTAATCGGGTTAGCAATCCCATCAACCCAACTTCTTGCACTATTCCGCGCATCATCCAGAGCCTTATTAACCTTAGCCCGTTGCTCAGCATTCATCTTATCGAGCAACGCCTGCATCTGTTGCTCATAACTGCGCTTCTCTTTCTGAAGCTCCGCAATCTTAGCATTCGCCTTAGCCCGCTCCGGCTCAGCAAAATTGTTTAAAGCCGTATCATAAATCCGCATGATACGTGGATCGCTAAACAGAGGGGCTTTCGCGCCACCACCACTGCCACCAACACGATCGCGCCATCCTTCAGGGAAGCCAGTTTGCGTCAGTGATAATTTATGCTGAAACTTGACAACCAAATCATAATCTGTGGTCACACCTTCGGGACTGTTAACCCGTAACATATATGTGCCAGGAATTAGGTCGGTAATAATTTGTTCGTCAGTAATTCCTTCTCGCATTGAATATGCAATAGGACGGTTCCGCACATCATAGAGAACCAGGTCTGCATCAGCTAACAATTGCTTCAGTTCAGCAGTGATGCGACCATTACGAGACAAGGTAAATCGATAGTAGTCATCTGGGACTAGATTGCCGACAGTCTCACCTGTTAGTTTGGTCTCAAACGGATCTTTCGGGCCAAATTCCGGTAGACGAGTTGCAAAGAACCAATCTTGTCCGCCTTTACCTTTCTGCCGTGCAATTTCCCGCTGACGTTCTAGCTCACGTAGCCGTTCTTGTTCCTTACGGAGTTCCTCTGCACGGCGACGACGCTCTCGCTCTTCACGTAATTTACGTTCTTGTTCTTCCAATTCACGAGCTAAACGCTCCGCTTCTGCTTGACGCTCGGCTTCTTCCCGAGCTTTGCGCTCCTGTTCTGCTTTGTCTCGTGCTAAACGCTCTTCGCGCTCCTTCTGCTCACGTTCTTCACGTTCCTGCCGCTCGCGTAGCTCTTTCTCGCGTTGCAAACGCTCTTGCTCTTGTTTCCATTCATAATTCGGATGATGAATTGGAACTTTAATGACATCTCCCGCACCAATCTCGTTGTAATTGGCAACGCGATTGTAGTCACCGATCCATGCATAGTAGTCATATCCTGCATTACCTAAGTATCTGAGAGCAATATGACTTAAAGTATCTCCGGGAGGAATCCGATAATCAACCCAATCGTAATACTCCCCATTTTTCCAAAAGCGCGTTGCATGCGCCCAAATCTCAGGAGCTACCGTATCCGGGTCAACTTCCGGCATAATCGGCGCAACGTACTCATCATCTGCCTCTGCATCCGACTCCTCCAACGACATTTCCGCTAGTTGTCGGAACGCCTCAATCTGCTCCGGCGTTAAATCCTCTGCATCAAACGACTGAATACCAGACATCTGATAATCCGCCGTCGCCGCGCCCAGATTCACCTCATAACCCAAATCCGCCAGCGAGGCGATGGTAACTTCACTAATCGGAGCCTCACCCGACTCATCGCTATCGAGATTGAGATCGCGAGACATTAATTCGTCGCCAAACAGATTCTCGTTCCAGTGGAGTCCCGCAGAACCTGCACCTTCGGTTTCCAGCGCGATCGCATCCGTCAAACCACCAGATTCTTGGAACGCCTTAACAGCCTGCTTGCCGTTGTATTGTGCCAGCGACGTTCCTGCATAATCTACTAATCCTTTGGCTTCCCAGAGGTTGCCAAACCCGAGAGCATGGAGGAATTCGTGACGAACCACATCAAAGAGCTGACCGGATTGTTCGAGTTGAGCGATATCTGCCGCGTCGAACTGAACCAGAGATTGAGCCGGAAGCAGCGTTCCGTAACGCATAAAGTCGATCTTCGTGCGGGCCTGGGTTCCCCCTGCACCATCGACATCCGCCGTGGAAATCTTGATATTCAAATCGTCAATCAGCTTGCCATCCACCACCGCAGTTGGCAAACCTTGACCGATGAGAGAAGCAACGTTCTTCGCCGCCGCCTGCATAATCTGCTGCTGCGACGCCGAAATTGGGCTGTCGTATTCCAGCGCGATATCAAACGGCTCCTCAGCCAAGCTTTCAAAGCCATAAAGCGTGTACGTCGCTGGACTTTGCCCAACTCGCTCGATTTTGACGAGAACGTCTTCCGGTGCGTTATCCGGTAGTTGTAGCGTTTGGCTGCCGCGAGAGAGAGTCTGACTTCCCAACACCGCTCCAGAAGGACTTAAATATTGAACCGAAATCTCGCCAGACATCACCGCTAACTCAGCCCCGTCGATGTAGCGACTCTCCACCTGGAACACATCAGTCGGGTCGTTCGCACTGACCTGGTCGATAATATCCTGCGTCGGCGACGGTAACAGTGCCGTTGCTGCATCGAGAGTATTAGCTCCTGAGTCAACCGTGTGTTCGGGAATTCCCGGAGGTGCAACGGCCGGATGAGTGGGATCTCCCGGTAAAGATTTACCGCCTGGATTCTGCGCGATGAAATTATCAGCAATGGTACGCGCACCCGGCTTAACTGTGTAAGGTTGTGGCTTGGTGACTTTCGCCAGATGAACCGCTGCCACAACATTAACCAGTCCCGAACCAGTTTCAGTATCCCAATTCCACTCACCGAGATCGGTAGCCGTACGCTTGAGAATATCGACAACCTGAGTGTAGTTGAGATCTGGATTTGCCGCCCAAACTTGAGAGATTGCCCCTGTAACCCGGCTAGCGGCTACACTCGTGCTGACCGTCTCACCATTGCGACCATCAGCAACTAAATCGAGGGAGACACCAGTTGCTGAAGAATCCGTGGCTGCATAAGACTTCCAAACCGAGGTCGCATCGTTAGCAGGTTCAGCTGCACCCACCACCACGACGTTATCGAATTCCGCTGCCACTCCGTTGATGATGGGAGCTTCTCCTGCCGTGTCTCCTGCGGACAGCGTCACGAGAACGCCATTATCTCGTGCGTAAGTCAATGCAGCACGTTCGCTCTGCGTCAATTCGGTCCGAGGCACAACGCTACCATCGTCCAACTCTTCCGTTAACGCAATATTCAAAGCAACGATCGCATTAGAGTCGTTAGAAGCCTTAGCATTGTCTACAGCTTCTGTCAGAGCCGTCACCCACTCATCAGCATTGACCGTTTCCGTACGGACTTGCGCGTTACTGTTAACAGCTTTCACCAGTTCTTCCGATTCAGTCTGCGAACTGGCTTCGTCACCACTGACTTCACCCTCACCGTCAACTGCACTCTCCGTTTCCGCAACCGAGTTCTCCGACTCAATCACCACAATCTCGGGTTGGTCTTCCTCGGGAAACTCAAACTTATCCTCAAGGACGATGGGTTCCGAGGAATTGCTGTCCTGAGTTTCCTCAGCAGCATCAACCGTCTCGGTCACGTCTTCCTCGCTCTCCTCGACCACCTCAGTGTCCGACTCATCAGCGTCCGTCGCCGGTTCCTCAGCAACGTCCACTGCGTCACTCTCACCCGTCGGTTCCGTCGTCGAATCTCCCGTATCGTCAACGGAGTCCGTTAATTCAACCTCCGGCGGTGCTTCCACGACGGGACTCGAACCCTCTGGCTCGTCCCCTGCGTCAGAAGTCGCACTATCATCCGCATCGTCAACCGTCACCTCTTCATCAACGACTTCGCTGTCCGTCTCCTCATCCGTCACGGCGGACTCATCGCTGTCTTCAGCAGCCGTCTCCGAACCGTCTTCAACGGGAGTATCGTCTACCCCTTCAGTCACCTCAGCATCCGTCTCAACCGACTCAGTCAAGTCAATCTGAACCGGGTCAGGGGTGATGTAGGGTTCGGAATACGCTAGTAACGCTTTCCCCATATCCTTGGCTCGCCAGTCGTTGTCACTATCAACAACATCGCCGACGTAGACCGCTTCTCCCGTTGCACCGCGAACTTGGAAAATCAGGTCGTTGTAGTCTTTATCGCTATTTCCATCAGCCCGAATGTCCTCCATGACGAAGGTGTTGCCATCGCCAGTGACATCTGCAATCTGACCGATATGAAACTCGTCATCGGGGTTGGCGGTGGATAGTGAAAATAGGGGTTGTTTCGCTCCCCCAATCTCGGGGTTGCTGACCACTTCAGCCACGCGACCGTTGGGGACTAGCATGACGGCGAATTTGTCCCCGGCTCGCATAGCGAACGTCTTCACGCCGCGATAGTCACCGGAGTTCCAGTCTTTTCCACCTTCAAGGGAGCCATTGAAACGCGCACCTTCGCTGGGGTCGCTGATGACGATGTGACCCTGTTCGGAGCCACTGGCGGCTCGATTGGCGGCTTCAGCGAAGAAGTCTTCAAGGCTGCTGAACTCGAGTTCCTCTAAACCCGAGATGCTGAAAATGGCCACTTCACCGCGATATTTCCCGCCGTCGTAGAGGAAGTCTACGCCGACTTCACCACTTTCTCCGACGGTGAAAACGCCAGAGTTGAAGGCGGGAAGCTCGAAACTAGGAGTTTCGTCGAGAATCTCTTCGTCTTCTTCGTCGATTTCTTCGTCTTCTTCAGCAACGGTTTCTTCGTCGAGTTCTTCGTCTTCTTCAGCAACGGTTTCTTCGCTGGTGTCGTTTTCGGCGACGGGTTCTTCAGAGGTTTCGTCGTCTGTGGAGGATTCGGACTCTTCGGCGACGGTGTCTTCTTCTTCTGGGCTGTTGTCTTCGCTAGATTCGTCTTCGGCTACGACTTCTTCAGTTGATTGGCTCTCGGCGACGGTTTCTTCAGAAGATTCGTCGTTTTCGCTAGATTCGTCTTCGGCTACGACTTCTTCGGTGGCGTCGTCTTCAACCTCTTCTTCGGTGGTGGTTTCGGCGGCGACGGTTTCTTCAGAAGATGCGTCGTCTTCGGTGACGTTTGAGGTTTCTGCGGTGGCGGATACGTCGTCTGTGGTGTCTTCGTTTTCTGTCTCGTCTTCGGCGA
>NZ_JBNGCO010000169.1:0-6904 GCF_049974805.1 Baaleninema sp. | reverse complement strand
CTAAATATTCGTAAAATTTCACCATCAATTCGGCGGTGGATTCTTGACTGACATCCCACAGCGGCGCCAGGGTTCCGTTCGCCCCAGATTTGATGGAAATTCCCGCAATTCCTAACACGGCGCGATTGTTCCCCGATGCAGTTTGACAAGCACTTAAAACCAGGAGATCGATGGGTTGTTCTCGCCGTTGAACGCTTCCTTGAAGCAGTTCTCCAACTTCGTTAATCCCAATGGTATAATCGGCGCGATTCGTCGATTGGGGCTGGTTTCCTGTCATAATAAAGGTTTGGTTCGGATCGTTGTCAAACTGTCCGTGAGCGATAGTATGAACAATGCTATAAGGATGACCTGCAATTTCTTCGCCCAGATTTTCTTGGGTAAAATGCTCGTCTAACAAAATTTTAGAACGGTAATTTTTTGAATCCAAAATAATTTGAATTCCGTTAATTTGTTGTAGAACAATTTCTCTATCGATTGACGAAAAATTTTCAAATTCGTTTTCTCGATCCTGAGTTGAAGCGGCAATCAAGACTTCAATTCGATCCGGATCGATTCTCGAGATTTTTAACAATTGAATTGCCGGAGAGACAGCGACAGCATAGTTACGATCGACCAAATAATTTTCACCGTCGTAAAGTGCGGAAATCGGAATATTACGAAGATTTCCATCGAGGACGAAAACCAGAGTATCAAGGGTATCTTCATCTAACGCTTCTTTCATCGGTTCGATGAGAATTTCATAAAGTTCCTGCAAACTTTCTTTCACTTCTGGTTTCACAAAACTTCCCGCCGGTTGACCTAAGAGATTTTGTGTCTGAGAAATTATCTCGTTTAAAGATTTACCACCCGGACGAGGTTTGCCTTCAAAATATTGAAGAGGCGCGTCAGAATCTGGGGTTTTGAGAATAATCGAAACGCGATCTTCAAACAAAATTGTATAGACAAATGCAGTCGATCGATCGGCTTTCGCATCTCGTTCGATAAGGTCGTTTAGCTGGTTCGCTAAATCTTCTTGCGGTTTGCCAGTATCTTCGATTTTATCGACTCGCAAACTTCCCAAATCGCATCGCAGAAAACTCGCCAATTCTGACAGTTGAATTTCTTCGGCGTAGAATAACGCTTTTTTCAGCGTTTCGCCTGGTATATGGTCTTTTTCGGGGGGCAAGAGCAACGCCAACAACTCCCGATACAGAGGTTCGGTATTGTCCCGAAACGAGAATTGTAAATCCGATTCTAACGCCAATAAATCGCTGCGAGCGGACTTCAAAGAATTGGCAGCTTCTTCATAATAAGAAATCGCCAGTTCGGGATTTTCTCTCCCGAACAAACGCCCCAACTGCCACTCAATTCGATATTCCAATTCTGGCACGAAATAGTCGAGCGATCGCGCCTGATTCAGAGCCGTTTGAGTTACGGTTTTGGCGTTTTCCCAGTCTTCTGTTAACTCGTAAACGCCGCCGAGTTGACTGAGAGCATACGCTTCAGCCACTTTATCGTTTAACTCGCGAGATTCTCGCACCGCTTCGCCTAGAATCTCAGCAATTTCTGTCCAGGTAATTTGATTCGCGATTTCCTGTCGTTTCGCTAAAATTGGCGCGTTTTCAGAATGTTTTTCGGGGTCTAATAAATATTGGCGACGCGCGACGCTCATGCAAGATGGAATTTGAGTATCCATATCCTGTTTAAAACAGGTTAAATTCCAGGCTAAATTGAGTCGCATATAAACGCGATCGCGGCTGAGGGGAAGTCGATCGAGCTGTTGCTCTATTCCATATTGAAACGACGCTAATCCGGGGAGTTCTTGCCCCGAGGCGGCTGCCCAGCCTAAAAGGTTTAGCCAAGCTTTACTTTCGAGCGAAAGCTCTCCCGCATCTCTGGCATCTCGCACCGCAAATTGATAGGATTCTAGGGTCGATCTCGCGTATTCTAAGTCTTCATCGTATTTAGAAAAAGCGATCGCCCGTTCTGCTAACGCCCGTTGCGTGTTACCCAACTCCAACCAAGTTTCGGCGCGGTTTTTAATATGTAAATTCTCTTGAATTTGCAAACTTTCCTGTAACACTTCTAACGAGCCGAGTTCGTTTTCAGTTTCGTCTAACAAGCCCATTTGACGAAGAACCTTGCCGAAATCCCGCAAGGCTGTGGCTTTAATTTGCGAATCGACTTGGGCGTTGAGACTTCGATAAATCTCCCCTAAAAGGCGATTGGCTTGAAGCGACAATCCCAACCCTTGTAACGCCTGCGCTTGATTGAGTTGACTGGTGACGACGCCGCGATCGTCCCCCGCTTCAGCATAATACCGAGCCGCCTCTTGCCAACTTTGTAGCGCCGCTTCAACATCGCGATCGCGCGAATGTTGGAGAGTTCCGCGAGTATTTAAAACCTTAGCGTACACTTCAAAATAGGTAGAACTTTGCGAGTCTGTCCAGTTTTCCAGAATTTCTAAACTGCGATCGATCGCCTGCCCCGCATTCTCCCAATCGCGAAGATGTTGGTATGCCAAAGACATATAGTTGTAGGCTAACGCTTCCCCGAGGCGATCGTCGATGGCGTTCGAGTCTTGAAACCGTCTCGTCGCCTCTTGCCAAAGTTCGATCGCTTCTGTGAATTCGTCGTTTTCATAAACCGTCAATCCCCGTTGCAAAAGCTGCCGGGGATTCGCACCCTGCGCCATCACCGCCGCTGGAGTTTCCACGCCTTCGCGAGACGACGCCGGAAGTGCCAAAGTCGGCATCAACCCCAACCACAGCAACCCCAGAGAAACGAGTCGATGTTTGCCGGCCATGATAGTGAACTCTCCTCATTCAAGCGATTGAAAATTCAAGCCATTTCACCGATTAGCGATCGCCACAAGGAACCCCTTGACGAGTGGAGGTCTCCTCAGAAAATAAAACGACGCGATCGTTGTCCGAAATTATCCAATTTTGCGCTTCTTGAAAAGAAGTGTCTAAAGAGGTTTCTGGCGACTGCGAGTCCCGCCACCGCCTCGGAAGTCGCCTATCTTCGACAAACCCATCGCTGCTGAGGGGTTGGTAAGGCGTCGGCGGAACTCCCGCACGTCCGACATCCACGAAACGCGCCTCTCCGACCCCACCGACTTGACATCCTCGCGCCAGTCGGGGAATTTCGATGTTTTCAGGAAGTTCCACTAATCCCGCCGTGGCGTCGATATCGGGGGTATTGATTTCCACGATGCCGCTAAATTGCGGTCCGAGTGCCGATGTTGCTGTAATGTCACTTTCTGGGGTGAGTCGTTCGCGGAAGGCGGTGCCGAAAATCCCTTGTGCGTCGATGGTGACTCGTCCGCCGAAACTGTTGGCGGCGTTGGCGGAGATATCGCTGTTTTCTAAAGCGGCGAGAACTCCGGTGTTGAGGGTGATATTGCCGCCAGGAAAATTCCCTTCCGCGTTGGTTTGGATGTTGCTACCGCGCCGTAAGGTTATCGCTTGGGAGTCGAGTCGAACGTTGCCGCCGCGTCCTAACGTATCGGCGGAAATTTCTACACCCTCGGAGAGTTCGATCGAATCTCCCTGCAAGATAACATCCCCCGCCACAAAGTCGTTCGCCTCGACAAGCGCCGCGTTGGTGGAGGACAACACCGTTCTGTCGCGCAAGGTCACGCGATTGGCCACAAGACGGATATCGCCGCCATCGCCTCGTCCGCTTTCTTCCACGTCGCTGAAAACGCTGCCGTTGGAGACAATAAGCCTGTCGGTCGCTTCGATACTCACCGTTCCGGCATTTCCTTCGCCAAAGGTTGCCGACGACAATCCCGCCCCGTCGCGGATTTCCACGGTATTGGCAAAAACGCTCACGTTCCCTGCGTTCCCTCGTCCTATCTCGTTAACTTGGCTGTTGGCACTGCTGCGAAATCCTGCCAAACTCGATCCTGAGAAGAGAACGGTATCGCTCGCTTCGATGGTTACGGTTCCGCCATTTCCCTCGCCGAAGGTACTCGAAGACAACCTCGCCCCGTCGTGGACTTCTACGGTGTTGGCGACGACGCGAATGTCCCCGGCGTTGCCTCGCGCGATCTCTCCGACTTGGCTGCTGGCGCCGCCGGGAAACCCTTCTATGTCAGTGCCAGCGAAGAAAACGGTATCGCGGGCTTCGATGGTTACGGTTCCACCATTTCCCTCTCCGAAGGTACTCGAATCCAACAACGCGCCATCGCGGACTTCGACGGTGTTGGCAACGATGCGAACGTCCCCGGCATTGCCTCGGGCAATATCTGCTACTTGGCTGGCGGCAGCACTGGGAAAGCCTTCAACATTCGATCCGGCGAAGAGAACGCGATCGCTTGCTTCGACGTTGATGGTTCCGGCATTTCCTTGGCCAAAGGTACTCGAAAACAACAACGCGCCATCTCGGACTTCGAGGGTGTCGGCCGTGATGCGGATATCGCCCGCATTGCCTTGCCCCGTCTCTAACACATCGCTAAAGACACCGCTGGGAAAGCCCTCGGCGTCAGACCCCGATAAGAGAATGTTGTCGGTGGCTTCGACGGTTACAGTTCCGGCATCGCCTCGGCCGCGGCTATTGGAAGACAATTCCGCGCCGTCTAGAACTTCCAGAGTGTGGGCAACGATGCTGATGCCTCCTGCGTTGCCTCGTCCCGTCTCGGCGACATTGCTGAAGGCGTTACCGTTTAAGAAGGAAACGCGATCGATCGCTTCGACCGTCAGCGTTCCCGCGTCTCCCTCGCCAAAGGTACTCGAAGACAAACTTCCCCCATCGCGAACTTCGACGGTACGGGCAAAAACCCTCACGCCTCCTGCATTTCCTCGTCCGGTACTTCCCACTTGGCTTCCGATGCCACTCGGAAAGCCTTCGGCGTTCGTTCCCGATATGACGACGGTTTCGGTGACTTCGACCGTCACCGTTCCACCATCGCCTTCACCTCTTGTATTGGCACTTAAAAACGCTCCATCGCGGATTTCTAGGGTATTGGCGACTACGTTGATATTTCCTGCATTGCCTCGTCCGGTATCGAAAATTGCGCTCGAAGCCATACTGTTGGCTAAGGTAATGGTTTCCGAGGCTTTGAGGTTGAGGGTTCCGGCATTGCCCTCTCCCAAGGTACTGACGTTTAAGGCACTTTCATCTCGCAGGTTGATGGTATTGGCGGTGATGGAAATATCCCCGGCGTTGCCTGTCGAAACCACTCCCACGATATTGGAAATGTCGCTATTGGTAATATTCAGTTGTCCAGTGGCGTTGAGTTCGATGTTTCCGGATGCTGCGCCGGTAAATCCCAATCCTTCGGCGATTCCTGCTTCTAAAATACTGGTGTCGATGGCGATTTCTGAGCCGTTGATGGTCATGTCGCCGCCGCGATCGCCCGCAACGGTGATGACGGTTCCGTTTAGCGAGATTTGCGATCGATCCATATCTACTGGAAACGCCAAGCTGCTATCCTCCAACGCCACGATTCCGGCATGGCTCACCCCTCCCAGTTCGACTCGTCCGCCGGGTGCTGCGATTCTGACGCCATTGAGGGCGATCGATCCTCCGACGAACGCCAAGCTTTCCCCGTCTGGCAGGTTCAACATTGCTCCGGTTCCCTGAATCGTCCCCGGATTTTCGCCAAACTGCACCCCCAGCGGCACGTTCACGCTCAATAACGGCGTAATATTTTCGGGATTCGCTGCGCTGAATTCTAAGCCGTTTTCAAACACCACACTGTTGGCGGTTGTCGCCAAAAACGAACCGCCAATGTCTAAGCGAGCGTTCGGTCCGAAAATAATGCCGTTGGGATTGATTAGAAATAAATTTGCCGCGCCGTTGGCTCTAATTAATCCGTCGATGTTAGAAAGGGAATTTCCGGTGACGCGACTTAAGATAGTTTCGATGTCGATCGCCTGATTAAAAACTGCCGAGCCATCGGTTGGCACAGAAAAGTCTTGGAAGCTATGAAATAGGTTGTTTCCGACGCGATCGCCCCCCTCAATGGAGAAATTCAACCCGTCACTAGAGTTCACTTCTGTCGAGAGCGTACCGTCGGGGACGATTTGCGCTCCAGCGGCGATACAGAAGACACTGGACTGTAACAGTCCTAGAAGGAATAGGAGAGATGGAAGATTGACAACCCGTTTCATGGCTCGCACTCTCCTTTTTTGTAAGGTGGCAATACGAGTATTTTTTGATAATTGCTGCTCGTTTGGTGTGACAACTCAGTGCAGCTTTTTTGGGAAATCTAAACGTCCTAAAAACTTTCTAAACTCGCTAATTCAAAAAGCGATGATTCAAAAAGTTAGCAAAATCTTGGGTTTCGCCAACTCAATCCAACCGATTTGGAGAATTAGAAAAGCCAATACTACCCCAATTTAAAACTGGGGCGACAATTCCTGAGAATCGATCGATTGTTCGATCGACTCAAAAAATATTGAGGATTTTTACTCGGTTTTTGTCGAGCCAGAACGCCAAACACCCCGATATTCAACCTGCCCAAAATCAGGAGTTTTGGCGAATTATTCTGTAAATTTTTAGTGTAATTTTCCAGAGAAAATCTTACTCGACAAAAAATGTCGGGCTTTCCTCCTAAAAAGGATATAAATTCGTTTGGTGACTGTTTTTCGGAAAAGTGACGTTGGGTCAATCTTGCTTTAATTATAAATCGAACTTTCTAAACCACGCTCGATCGAAACCTTAAGAATTGTGCGATCGACTGGCGCAAAACCGGGGAGCGATCGAGTCTCCAAACCTTGAAAACAGCACACTCCGAGCGGTAGAAAGTGGATTTTGCCGCATCCCCCTTGATGACACTTCAGGTGAAGTTTTGTAACATTTTCGGACAAAATCCGTAAAAATGGCAATTTATTAGTTGGGCGCAGTGCGTGACGCGGTAATGTTACCAGAAATTTTGGGTCTAAAGCCTCGCCCTTTCAGGGCGACTCTGCTATAA